>NZ_JBQTCF010000002.1:0-211548 GCF_052379845.1 Roseinatronobacter sp. NSM
GGCGCTTGGATGAAGCCCGCGTTATCGGCGGGCCGGGGTCTGCCGATCCGACGCCAGTGAAGTTCACTTTATGCAGGCGGCATATTCCGACTTTCAAGGCTTGGCGTGTCACCAGAGTAATCGGCAGGCCGCGGGACGGCCCGCCGATGGCGCGGCGGCCTGCGGCCTTTGCTCCGCGCCTTGGGCGACTGCTTCAGGCCAATACCCGCCGCATCAGCGCGGCGGCATGTGCAGCCAATACCTGTAATCGCCAGGTTGCGGCGCCGCATCCGTGTTGGCATCCGGCACTGCGCGCGATTGCATGGCCTGCTGCAAAACGCGTTTCAGGCGGCGCAGCGCCACAGGTTTGGTCATCAACATCAACCCCGCCACCTTGGCGCGCTGCGCAAGGTCGGGGCTATGGTTCGCGGTGATCAGAACCGCCGGAATGGTGCCATACCGGCTGCGCAACTGTGCAACAACATCGATCCCGCTTTCGCCATCATCCAACAGATAATCGGCAAGAATTATATCTGGTGCAACACCCAGTTCGGCCACCTGCTGTTCGGCCTGCGCGAGATTGGCGGCTTCCAGCGGGCTTGCACCCCAATGTTCCAGCACCTCCATCATGGCGGCGCGCACACCGGCGTCATTTTCGACCACAAGCACCAGCAAATCATCCAGCGGGCTGCGCGCGACATCCGGCGCGGCCGGTTCAGTAGGGTGTGGCCGGGCCATGGCGGAACGTGGCACTGTCAGCGAAAAAACGGTCCCCTTGCCCAGGTCCGACCGCACTTCCAGCGGGTGGCCCAACAGCGCGCTGGCCTGTTCCACAATCGCCAGCCCCAACCCCATGCCCGATTCCCCGTTGGGGGCAAGGCGGGTGAATTCCTGAAATATCTCTGACTGTTTCTCAGGCGGAATTCCCGTTCCTGTGTCCCACACATCCAGCCGCACCCGCGCGCCCCGATTGCGCGCCCCCACGACAACACGCCCCTGCGCCGTGTAGCGGATGGCGTTTGACAAAAGGTTCTGCAATATCCGCTTCAGATAGACAGCATCACTTTGCACAATGGCCGTGCTGGGCATGACCACCAGACGCAAGCCTTTGGCCTGCGCGATGGGGGTGAACTCTTCTCTCAGGCGGTCCAGAAGCGGGCCAAGGGCGATGGGTTCAATCTTGGCGCGGGCCGCACCAATGTCGAATTTGGAAATATCCAGCAACGCGCCCAGGATCTGTTCCACACTGCCAAAGGCGCTGCGGATACGTTCCGTCAGGCGCTGCTGGCCCGCATCCAGCGCCGTTGTGGACAAAGACCCAAGAAACAGCTTGGCTGCATTCAGCGGCTGCAACAGGTCATGACTGGCCGACGCAACAAAACGCGATTTCGTGGTATTGGCGCGTTCGGCCAGATCGCGGGCGGATTCCAGTTCCAGCGTGCGGTCGCGCACCCGCGCCTCCAATGTTTCATTCAGCCGGTGCAGTTCGCCAATCGCCCCGCGTTCCTTGGTCATATCGGTAAGTGACATCACAAAACCACTGTCGGGCATGGCCTGTGCTGACAGCTGCAGGATGGTCCCGTCATCCTGAGTGATTTCAAGCGACAGCGGCGGGCGGTGGGGCGGCCCCTGCACCCATTGCAGCAACACTGCCGTCACATGACCCTGCCCCAACTGGCGGCGGCGGGACAAATCGTCGATAATGGCATCAAACGAGGTGCCGATGGCCAACAACTCCACCGGCGGCAGGAACATTTCGCGCAAACGCCGGTTCCAGCCCGCCAGCCGCGCCTTCGCATCGAAAATGGCCACGGCCTGATCAATGTGGTCAAGGGTTGCGCGCACCATCCGGGCCTGTTCATCCAGCAGTTTGGCGCGTTCTTCGCGTTCATTGCGCACCATGGCCGTGACATCGGTCTGGGTAACAGCGGTCCCCCCCGAGGGCATGCGCTGTTCGCTGACCTGCAACCAGTGATCATCGCGCAGCGGCACAATGAAATTCACATTCTTGCGCCGGTGGCTTTCCAGACGCTGTTCCACCCAACCCGCGCGTGTCTGCCCGTCGGGCAAGTGCAGATAGGGGCTTTCGGATACCAGCCGCACATACTCCCGAAATGCAAGGCCCGCGCCAATACGGCGGCGCAAATCCGGCAAGCCCGCGCAAAAGCGCGAATTCCACATGACAAGCATATCCTGCGCATCAAACAGCGCGAACCCTTCGCGCATGGCTTCCAATGCGTCCGTCAGGCTGTTGCGGGCGCGCACGGCCATGCGTTCAGCCTGCGACAGGCGCGAATTGGCAATGCGCAATTTGTCCAGCGTTCCGGCCAGATCGCGGGTGCGGCTGCGCACCTGTTGTTCCAGCGCGACAACATGCTGCAACTGGCCCACCGGACGGCTGGGCGACTGCCCGCGTTCGGAACGGTCCATCAGCGCGGCGACAATGGCGCGCAGGCGTGCGTTTTCGTCCTCTGGGGTCAGGCCGGGGGGCATGAAGTCCCTGTGCATCAATCCCCCCCACCTGTCAGCGAAAAAACGGTTTCGGGGTCTGGCTGGGGCGGGTGGAAGGCAAGCCCCGTAAATGTCTGGTTCACATGCATCATATTGAACTGTTCGCCATAGGTGTTGAACCCCGCCACCTGATAGCGTTCCAGAACAGTGCTGATGCGGCCACGGTTCTGGGTGTGCTGTGCCTCCAGCCTGCGCAGGATGCAGTCACAGGCCAGAATTGCGGGCAGCGGCCCGTTGCACGACAATTCCGCAAGCTGGCTGTCCAGATGCGCGACCAGATCAACACTGGTGGCAAGCCGCAGCACCAGCCCCGGTTCCACAGCAGAAAAAAAGCGCAGCGTGCCATCGGGTTCAACCCGCTGGATGGCAAGGACATGGTGATCGTTGCCAATCTTGGACACCACGGGATTGGCGGCAAAAATGAACGGGGTCAGGTGTTGGGGGTCCTTGCCCAGAAGCCGCGCATATTCCGGCCCTGCAGGCATGCCATTGATCTGGCGCACCAATCGCTGGTCGGGGTCGGCATCCGTGACCACCATACGCATATCAGTGGGGTTCAGATGGTCAAAGCGAAAGGCAGTTACCGTGCAGGGCGTGCGCAGCACGGCCAGCACCGCCGCATCGCTCATGAACCGGCCCTGATGCAGAACATGGGTCTGGCCAAAGCGCAACCCGTCCCCGGCAGACCCGCCCACCAGCGGCGACTGGCTAAGCGCTTCGGACAAGGCCCAGACAAGCTGATCTTCCATCAGCGACAGGCCATCTGTCAGCAAGAATGCAACTTCGTTGGACCAGTCCGCCGTCGAAAATGTCAGTTCGGCGCGCAGTTCAAACGCAAGATCGCGCGCCTGTTCGGGGCTGAAGTCGCGCAACCCCTCGATATGGCCCACAGCCACCCGAAACAGCTCGCGCGGCAGCCCGATCGCTACGATATGCCCGTCCAGATACCCCCCGCGCCCGATTTCGCCGGCGGTGGTGCACCCGATGACCGGCAAGCTGGACGGCAGGCCCTGCAGCGCAGCTTCAACGCGATGCAAATCATGCCCCTCGCCTACAAACAGGATAACCAGCGCCAGATCGGCGGGCGTCAGGGCGGCCAGTATCCGCGACATGGCCTGTGCAGTATCACTTGCCCCTGACTGCGCATGTCTGAAAATTGCGCTGCTGCGGTGCATGCGCCCCCCTTTTTATTTCCCCAAGGACAGGGCGCCGCGCGCACCCGTTCCCCCCCCCGGACAGTCTTGCGCCCAAAGCGCCGCCCGCACAAGACAGGGCACAGGCTTCAGGCCGCCCCCCCGTCGCGCAAGATCGATGCAAATGACGCTGAATTGGCAATGCGCACTGCCTGCGTGCGGCTTTGCGCACCCATTTTGCGCAAGATCGCCGTGACATGGGCCTTGACCGTGGTTTCGCTGATCGACAGCTCAAACGCGATTTGCTTGTTCAGATACCCTTCGCAGACCAGCGCCAGAATCCGGCCTTGTTGCGGGGTCAATGTGGCCAGCTTGTCCACCACACCGTGATCCCCTGTGCCGTCATTGCCCGTTGGCGGTGTGTAGTTTTCCGGAAGATAGGTGCCCCCGCCCATGACCTTGCGGATTGCGGCAATGAACCCTTCGCGGGGGCTGTGCTTGGGCACAAAACCGGCAGCGCCCGCCTGCAGCACGGCCGCTACGATCCTGTCATCAGCCATGGACGACACCACGACCACCGGCACACCGGGAACCGCATTGCGCAACCGCGTCAACCCGTCCAGCCCGGCCACATCGGGCAGGTTCAGGTCCAGCAAAATGGCATCGGGTTCGGGGCCTGTGCGCAAATCCTCAAGGGCTTGGCCAAGCGAATTGGCCGCATGAATGCGTGTGACGGCCAGCGTTTCGGTCAGGGTCATGTGCAGCGCTTCGCAAAAAAGCGGATGATCATCTATGATCATGATCATGTCGGCCTCCTTGCCTGTCGCTGCGCCTATGGTGATCATCCTGGTTCTCATGGTCTGCCCGTCAATGCGCCATTAGGTGCAGTTTACCGCAATCTGGCAAGAAAGTGTGCCCCTTCTTAAGTCTTACGCAGCCTAGCGCCCCAAAGGACCGCTGCAGATGGGGTCATATGCCCAGCATGATCGCAACCCGCCGCAGCGCCAATTGATACCCAAATGTGCCGCACCCTGCGATGACCCCGTCGGCGCGCGCACTGACATAGGAATGGTGGCGAAAGGATTCGCGTTTGTGAATGTTGGAAATATGCACTTCCAGCACCGGGCCATCAAACGTGTTCAGCGCGTCCAGAATGGCCACGGATGTATGGGAATACGCACCGGGGTTGATGATGATTGCGCGCGCCGCATCGCGCGCGGTGTGGATCATGTCAACAATTGCGCCTTCGTGGTTGGACTGCATCAGCGCGGTTTGCACGCCCAAGTCCTGCGCAAGGGCCGCACAATCGCGCGCCACGTCATCCAGGGTTTCATGACCGTAAATTTCGGGCTGGCGGCGGCCCAGAAGGTTCAGGTTCGGACCGTTTAGAATATGGATCATCGGCAGTGACATCGGACATCCTTTTTGCAACCGGCTTTTGCAACTGGCCCCTTTTAGTGCCACAGCCCCAAGCCTGCGGAAAGGGCCAAGATATGTCATGCGCGGCCTGCACAGACAGTTTGACACCGAAAAAACGCGCGCGGGCATTTCATTCGCGGACGGTTCGGCTTACATCAGGCCGAAGTTCCATCAACCGACCGAAGGCCAGACATGTCCAGCACCCCCCTGACCGATGCCCTGTCGCCCGTCACACAGGCCCTTCTGGCTGCAGCCCGCGCGGCTGGCGCGGATGCGGCTGACGCCATCGCCATCGAGGGGCGCTCGGTGTCGATTGACGTGCGCAAGGGCGGGCTGGAACAGGCCGAACGCGCCGAAGGGCTGGATATCGGGCTGCGCGTATTCATAGGGCAGCGTCAGGCCTGCATCTCATCATCCGACACGCGACCTGAAACCTTGCAGGCCATGGCAACCCGCGCCGTGGCCATGGCCCGCGAAGCCCCGCAAGACCCCTATGCCGGACTGGCCGAACCCGACCAATTGGCGCAATTGCGCAGCGCGGACGGGCTGGAATTGTTCGACAACAGCCCCGAACCCGACCCCGCCACACTGGAAGATGACGCGCGCCGCGCCGAAGCGGCGGCGCTTGGCGTCAAGGGCGTTACGCAGGTGCAATCGGCATCCGCCGCCTATGGCCAACAGGCCGTGTGGATGGCGGCCAGCAACGGGTTTGAAGGGGGCTATGCCCGCAGTTCGCGCCATATTTCCTGCGTGGCCATCAGCGGCGAGGGGACGGGCATGGAACGCGACTGGTGCGGCGAAGGGCGCATTTTTCAGGCGGATCTGCCAAGCCCTGAATATGTGGGCCAGCTTGCCGCAGAACGCACCATTGCGCGGGCGGGCGCGCGCAAACCGAAAACCGGCACGTACCCGGTTCTGTATGATGAACGCATCGCGTCCAGTCTGATCGGGCATTTGCTGGGGGCCATCAATGGCAGCGCCATTTCGCGCGGGTCCAGTTGGTTGCGCGATGCGATGGGCACGCCTGTATTGCCCGCCGCGGTTTCCCTGCATGAAGACCCGCTGCGCATTCGCCGGTCCGGCAGCCGCCCCTTCGACGCCGAAGGGCTGGCCAGCCGCCGCAAGGCGCTTGTGCAGGACGGGGTGCTGCAATCCTGGGTGCTGGATCTGGCAAGCGCGCGCAAACTGGGGCTGGACAGCACCGCAAACGCCGTGCGCGGCACCTCCGCTCCGCCCAGCCCGTCAACGTCCAATGTGATCCTGACCCAAGGGGATAAATCGCGCGCCGCGCTGTTGCAGGACATGGGAACCGGGCTTCTGGTCACATCACTGATCGGGTCCACGATCAACGCCAACACAGGTGATTATTCGCGCGGGGCCAGCGGGTTCTGGGTGGAAAACGGTGAAATCACCCATGCAGTGAATGAATGCACCATTGCGGGCAACCTGCGCGACATGCTGCGCCGGATCATCCCGGCCAATGATGCACAGGACCATCTGTCCAGCGTCGTCCCCTCGCTTCTGGTGGAAGGGATGATGCTTGCTGGCGACTGATGATCTGGATTTGCTGACCCGCGCCGCGCAGGATGCCGGACAGATCGCGTTGCGCCACCTGACGGCAGGCCCGAAGGTCTGGCAAAAGCCCGATGGCCAGGGGCCGGTCACCGATGCCGACCTTGAGATAGACCAGATGCTGCGCAAAACCCTGTGCGCCGCGCGTCCCGGGTATGGCTGGCTGTCCGAAGAAACCCGCGACACACCCGACCGCCTGGACCGCGCGCGGGTGTTCATTGTGGACCCGATCGACGGCACACGCGCCTTCGCGCAGGGGCAGCAGGGGTTCGCCCATGCCCTTGCGGTGGTCGAACACGGCCAGCCCATTGCGGCGGTCGTGCACCTGCCGGTCCCCGGACTGACCTATCATGCGCTGCACGGACAGGGGGCATTCCTGAATGGCCAGCGCATTATGGCGACCGACCGCGCCGCGGTAACGGGCGCGCGCGTTCTGGCCCCGCAATCGCAATTCGCGCCGGAATTCTGGCACGGGGGCGTGCCCCTGATCGCGCCGCATTTCCGCCCGTCACTGGCCTGGCGCATGGCGCTTGTCGCCGAAGGACAGTTTGATGCCATGCTGTCGCTGCGCCAGACATGGCATTGGGATATTGTCGCAGGCGCGCTGTTGATCGCAGAAGCGGGCGGCAAGGTCAGTGACGGACAAGGGCAGGCGCTGCATTTCAACACAAAATCCGCCTTTTCAGACGGCATTATTGCAGCCGGAACGCAGGTGCATTCGGGCCTGCTTGATCTGCGTATTCCGCCCGTCTGACGAAAAACATGCCCCACAATTGACGCTTACCCCGAAATGGCCGTGCAAATTGCGGTTCCGGTGGACAAATTATTGCTTTTTTCATGTCTGCGTGGTGAAAAGCGCCTGCCCAAGCATGCGACATCTGTGAAAATGGCACCTATGCCCTCAAATGAAAGACCCCCCATGAAAAAACGCCTGCATCTTGTTTTCGGCGGCGAGTTGAAAGACCCGCGCGGCACTGAATTTGTCGATACCGACGCCATCGACATTGTCGGCCTGTTCCCGGATTATGCGTCTGCGCATGCGGCGTGGAAAAATGCCGCCCAGCGCACCGTTGACAGTGCGGAAACACGCTATTTCATCGCGCATCTGCATCGTTTGATCGAAGAAAGCGACGAAACCAGCGCAACCCGCACATTGGAAGGCTGACATACGGCCAGCGCAATGCAGCATTCCGCCCCCGAGAAGTTGTATCTGATGTGGACACGCCGCGCGGGCCAGACCCCGCAGCCCGTGCCACATCTGGATGGTCCGGTTATCTGGCTGCATGCTGACACCCAGAATGCCATTGCGCAGCTTGATGCGCTGTCAGGGGCGTTGATGCTGCAGCAGGCGCAACGCGGGCACCCTGTGTCCGTGTTGCTGACCCATGCGGCAGGGTTGCACCCCCCCACCGAAATTCCCGGCCGCGCCACAATGCCCATCGCGGCAGATAGCGCGGAGATTATGACCGCCATAATGGCGCGCCTGGCCCCTGTGGCTGTGCTGGTGGCCACAAGGCGCTTGCCTGTCGCGTTGATCAGCAGTGCCGCCACTGGCGGCGCAAAGGTCATGATCGCAGATATGGACAGCCCCCGGTTTGCCGGGTTCTGGGGCAGCGTTCCGGGGTTGGCGCGCGCCCTTCTGGGGCGTGTGCATCGCGTCTTTTTGTCGAAGGCCGCGCATCGCGCTGGCTGGGCAAAAGCGGGTGTTTCCACAGAACAGATGCTATTATCCGGCCCCCTGAATGATGCGCCCCTGGCCCTTGGGTGCAATGAAAACGAACGCGACCTGTTGGCCCAAAGCTTTCGCCAGCGCACTGTCTGGCTGGCCATCGGCGTGCCGGAAGTCGAAGAAGCCATGATTGTGGCGGCCCATCGCGCGGCATTGCGCGATTCCCACCGCGTGGCGCTGATCCTGCATCCTGCCGATCCCATGCGCGGCCCGGCCCTGAAGGCCGAACTGGCGCCGAAGTTCAACACCGCCCTGCGGTCGGATGATGACCTGATCACGCCGGAAACCCAAGTTTATATTGTGGACACCGAAGGGGAACGCGGGTTGTGGTACAGGCTGGCAGTCGCCTGTTACATCGGCGGCACATTGGACAAGGGCGGCGCCACAGTCACCCCCATGGAAGCGGCCGGGTTGGGCTGCGCAGTTGTGCACGGGCGCGAAACCGGACAGTTTGGCGCTGCTTTCCATCGCTTGGCCACCGCCAAGGCCACCAGCCGCATTCAACGCCCCGAAGCGCTGGGGCAAGCGATCTGCGCCGCGCTGCGCCCAGATCAGGCCGCGCAAATGGCCCATCAGGGCTGGCAGGTCGTGTCCGAGGGGGCCGAAACCGCCGATATGATCATTGGCGCACTTCTGGAAACGCTTGGCCCTGCGGGGGGCAATTGATGCGCCCGCCCGCATTCTGGAACAGCCCCCCCGACACGCCCGCCGCGCTGGCACGGCTGCTGGCGCCACTAGGTGCCATCTATGCTGCTGCAACCGCGCGCCGCGTGGCCCGCACCCCGCAATGGTGCCCACCCGTGCCTGTCATCTGTGTGGGGAACCTGAATATCGGCGGCACGGGCAAAACACCGACCGTCATTGCGATTGTCCAGAAGCTGCAGGCGCTGGGTGTCACTGCGCATGTCATATCGCGTGGCTATGGCGGCAGTCTGGAAGGGCCGGTTCAGGTGCGCGAAGGTCATCATACCGCCGCGCAGGTGGGGGATGAACCGCTGTTGCTGGCCGCCTTTACCCCCGTTTGGGTGGCGCGCGACCGTGCGGCGGGTGCGCGTGCCGCAGTCGATGCGGGCGCGCAGATGCTGGTCATGGATGACGGGTTTCAGAACCCGTCCTTGCGCAAGGATCTGTCGATTATTGTTGTGGATGCGGCAACTGGGTTCGGCAATGGCCGTGTCATTCCGGCGGGTCCCTTGCGCGAACCCGTAGTGGCGGGGCTGGCGCGGGCCGATATGGTTCTAAGCATCGGGGGAGCCGCCGCACAGCGCCAGTTCACAGCGCTATGGGGCGGGCACATCAAACAACCGCACCTGACCGCGCGACTGGACCCGCTGCAAATGGGCATGAACTGGCAGGGTTTGCGCGTTCTGGCCTTCGCCGGGATCGGCCAGCCCGAAAAATTCTTTGCGACCCTGCGCCATGAAGGGGCCGAAATTCTGCGCGCCGAAGCGTTAAGTGACCACCAACCGCTGTCCGACGGGTTGATGAAGCGGCTTGAACTGGAAGCGGTCGCAATGGGGGCGCAACTGGTGACCACCGAAAAAGACGCTGTGCGCCTGCCCTATAGTTTCCGGCGCAAGGTTCTGACCTTGCCGGTGCGGTTGCAGGTCGATGATGCCACAGCGCTGGACGCCGCTTTGCACAGGCTGGCCACCGCAGGGCCTGATTCCTATTAATCCGCCGGAACCCACCGGATTTTCTTGCGTTTGTTACATGGATTTCCTATGCGGGCGGCTCATGTCACTGCACAAGAAGGGTGGGACAGTTCATGCCGGATAAGGTGTTTCAGACTTACGGAATTCACCGCTGGGGGGCAGGTATGTTTGCCCGGCTGGAGAATGGGGATCTGGGCATTGTAAACCCCGCGCGTCCTGATGCCCCCCCCGCCAGCCTGCCCGAACTTCTGAACAACCTTGATGCGCGCGGCGTGCAAACGCCCGTTTTGGTGCGTGTGGGGGCCTTCTTGCGCCGTCAGTTGGAATCGCTGAACAATGCCTTCGCGCATGCCATCGCCGCGAATGGCTATCAGGCCCCCTATCGCGGGGTTTTCCCTATCAAGGTGAACCAACAGGCCGAAGTGATTGACCGCATCGTGGATTACGGGCGGCCCTATACATTCGGACTGGAAGCGGGGTCCAAGCCCGAATTGATTCTGGCGCTGTCGCGGGATTTGCCAAAAGACGCGCTGCTGATCTGTAACGGGATCAAGGATGCGGAATTCATCCGGCTTGGCATTCTGGCACGCAAGGCAGGCATTAACTGCGTTCTGGTCATCGAAAGCCCGGCCGAAGCAGACACGGTTATTGCCGAAGCCAAGCGCCTTGGCGAAAAGCCCGCGCTTGGCGTGCGCATCAAGCTGACGCGGCGCGTTAGCGGCAACTGGGCCGACAGTTCGGGCGACCGCTCCACCTTCGGGTTGACCACCAAGGAAGTGGTTGACCTGATCGACAAGCTGCGCGCCGAAAACATGCTGGATTGTCTGGTGCTGCAGCATTCGCATTTGGGCTCACAAGTCCCGCAAATGCTGGATATCCGGCAGGCCGTGGATGAAGCGTGCCGGTTTTACACCGAACTGCGCCGCCTTGGCGTGCCCCTGACGTATCTGGATCTGGGCGGCGGGCTTGGCATTGACTACACCGGCGAAGCGCGCGCGACCGATAATTCGGTCAACTATACGCTGGAAGAATACTGCGCCAATATTGTGGAAACCGTCAAATACCAGATGGATGAAGCCGAAGTGCCGCACCCCACGCTGGTTACCGAATCGGGCCGCGCAATTGTGGCCTATTCGTCCATGTTGCTGTCGGACATTCTGGAAGCCAGCTATTTCGACCGCTCCGCGCCCATCACGCCCGAAGAAGACGACCATCACATGCTGTCAGACATGGCGGCCATTGTGGGGTATCTGTCGCCCCGCCGCCTGCAGGAATGTCTGAACGATGCCGAATATTACCGAGAGGAGTTGCGCGCCCTGTTCCGCCGTGGTGTGATCGGGATTGAAGAAGTGGCGCGCGCGGAACAGATATTCCTGTATGTCGTGGGCCGCATCAAGGACCTGGTGGCCCAAACGCCCGATGTGCCGCAGGAAGTGCTTGAAGAACTGTCCGCGCACCGCGATATTTATCGCGCGAATTTCAGCCTGTTCCAGTCCCTGCCGGATGTGTGGGCGATTGACCAGCTTGTGCCCATTGCGCCCCTGCAACGCCTGAACGAAGCGCCCACCCGCCGCGCCGTGTTGTCCGACATCACCTGTGACAGTGACGGCAAGATTGACCAGTTTGTTCTGGGCGACGGCATTGGAAACGCGCTGCCCGTTCATGAACTGCGCCCCAGCGAGCGGTATTTCATCGGCATTTTCCTGGTGGGCGCCTATCAGGAAACGCTGGGCGATTTGCACAACCTGTTTGGCGACACCAATGTTGTGACTGTGGATTTCAATGAAGATGGCGTGTTGGAACTGCAGCACGAAGTCGAAGGCGACACAGTGGCCGAAGTGATGGCCTATGTCGAATATGAACCCAAACAATGCCTTGATGCGTTCAAGCGCATCGTGGAACGCGGCGTGCGCAACGGCACGCTGAACCCGTCCCAGCGGCGCATGCTGATGGAAACCTATCGCCATGCCATCAATGGCTACACCTATTACGAACATGAGGAGCACACCCATGGCTGACAACAAGGACGTTCTGGTTATCGGCGCGGGCGGCGTCGCATCTGTAGCCCTGCACAAGATGGCAATGAACCGCGACCTGTTTCCGGGCCGCATTGCGGTGGCCAGCCGCACGCTGTCCAAATGCGACGCGATTGCCGCCTCGATCAAGGACCGCACAGGTCAGGTGATTGAAACCTATCAGGTTGATGCCGATGACGTGGCCCAGACCGTTGCCCTGATTGAAGCCGTGAAGCCCGCGCTTCTGGTCAATCTGGCGCTGCCCTATCAGGATCTGGCCCTTATGGAAGCGTGCCTGAAAACCGGCGTGCATTATTTGGATACCGCCAATTACGAACCGCCAGAAGAAGCGAAATTCGAATATTCCCATCAGTGGAAACTGCAGGACCAGTTCAAACAAGCCGGGCTTATGGCCACCCTGGGTGTAGGGTTTGACCCCGGCGTGACCAGCATTTTCGCCGCTTATGTGCGCAAGCACCATCTGGCAGGCATTCGCCAGATTGATATTCTTGACTGCAATGGCGGCGATCACGGCCATCCGTTTGCCACCAATTTCAACCCGGAAATCAACATCCGCGAAGTCACCGCCGAAGTGAAGCACTGGGAAAATGGCGGATGGGTGACCAGCCCCGCCATGTCCACCAAAGTGCCGTTCGATTTTGAAGCGGTTGGCGAAAAGAACATGTATCTGATGTATCATGAGGAACTGGAGTCGCTTGTAACCCATTTCCCCGAGATAGAGCGCGCGCGCTTCTGGATGACCTTTGGGGATGCCTATATCAACCATGTCACGGTGTTGCAGAATGTGGGCATGACGGGGATTGAGCCTGTGGAGTATAACGGCCAGCAAATCATCCCGCTGCAGTTCCTGAAGGCCGTGTTGCCCAACCCCGGCGATCTGGGCGAACGCACCAAGGGCAAGACCAATATCGGCGACATCATCACTGGCCCCGCCAAGGACGGGTCGGGCGAAAAAACATTCTACATCTACAATATCTGCGATCATGAAGAATGCTTCCGCGAAGTGGGGTCGCAGGCAGTCAGTTATACCACCGGCGTGCCCGCCATGATTGGCGCGGCGTTGATGCTGAATGGCACATGGTCGGGCGCGGGGGTGTTCAACACCGAACAGCTGGACCCTGATCCCTTTATGGACATGCTGAACCATCACGGCCTGCCATGGCAGGTTGTGGAATTGTCAGGCCCGGTTGATTTCTAATGGCCATGCAAACCCATGCGGGCGATCCGGGCGCGTTTCGGGGGTTTGACCTGACGCGCGTTCCGTCCCCCTGTTTTGTGGTAGACGAAGCGCGGCTGGAACAGAACCTGCAGGTTCTGGCCGATATTCAGGCACGCTCCGGCGCAACGGTTTTATGCGCGCTGAAGGCGTTTTCCATGTGGTCGCTGGCCCCCTTGGTCAGCCGCTACCTGTCGGGCGTGTGCGCGTCCGGCCTTTGGGAAGCGCGCCTTGGGCGGGAACATTACGGCGGGATCGTGGAAACCTATTCGGCGGGCTACAAACCCGATGAAATGGGCGAAATCATCGCGCTGTCGGACCACATCATCTTCAACACCCCCGCTGCAAAGGACCGCTTTTTGCCGATGATCACGGCGGCGGACAAGGATGTGCATGTGGGCCTGCGGTTCAACCCCGGCCTGCCCATGGGGGATGATGCAAAATATGATCCCGCCGCCCCCGGTTCCCGCCTTGGCACCCCGCTGGACCAGTTGGACGCCACGGCGCTTGCGGGTGTTGACGGGTTGCATATGCACACGCTGTGCGAACAGGATCTGGAACCGCTGCTGGCCATCTGGGACCATATAGCGCCGCGTATCCGCGACCTTGCCCCGCATTTGAAATGGATCAATTTCGGCGGCGGCCACCATATTACCCGCGCCGATTATGACCGCGAAGGGCTGATTGCATTCCTGCAACGCGTAAGCGCAGAGACGGGTTTGCACTGCTATCTTGAACCCGGCGAAGCCGTGGCGCTGGATTGCGGCATTCTGGTGGGCGAGGTGCTGGATGTCGTTGAAAATGAGGGGGCAAACGTCATTCTGGACATTTCTGCCACCTGCCACATGCCCGATGTGATCGAGGCCCCCTACCGCCCTGCCCTGCTGGGCGAAGGCGGCAGCGCGCAAGTGCGCCTTGGCGGGCCCAGCTGTCTGGCGGGTGACGTGATCGGGCGCTATGCGTTCGACACGGTGCCCGAAATCGGGGCGCGCGTGGCATTTCTGGATCAGGCGCATTATTCGATGGTGAAAACCACCACTTTCAACGGGGTGCGCCTGCCGTCAATTGCGATCTGGAACAGCACCACAGACGCGCTGCGCGTGGTGCGCCAGTTCGATTACACCGACTTCAAAGGCCGCCTGTCATGATCTTCCTGAATTCAGAATTGTCCGTCACGGAACGCAGCCCCAATGCGCGCTTCCATGTCGTGCCCATGCCGCTGGAAAAAACCGTGTCCTACGGGTCGGGCACTGCAGACGGGCCTGCGATGCTGATTGCGGCGTCCGATCAGTTGGAACGGTTGTGGCGCGGGTTTGAACCCTGCGCGGCGGGCATTTGCACCACGCCGCCCATTGACTGCTCCGGCCCGCTGGACGTGGCATTGTCCGCCCTTGCCACCCGCACCGAAGGGATTGCCCGCGCGGGGCAAATTCCCGTCACGCTGGGGGGCGAGCACAGCCTGACATGGGCCGCCGTCATGGGCGTGAAACGTGCGCTGGACCGCCCCATCGGCATTATCCAGATTGACGCGCATGCAGACCTGCGCCGTGCCTATCAGGGGTTTCGCCATTCCCATGCGTCAGTCATGCAGCTTCTGACCGAAGAAGAAGGACTGCCGCTGGCGCAATATGGCGTGCGCGCCCTGTGTGCCGAAGAAGTGGACTGCCGCGCGCGCAACAATATCATTTTCATTGATGCCGAAGATCTGGTGACCGGCAATATCCATGACGTGACCTTGCCTGATGATTTCCCCGAAGATGTCTATGTCAGTTTCGATGTGGACGGGCTGGATGCCGCCATCATGCCCGCCACCGGAACGCCTGTTCCCGGCGGTCTGGGGTATTACCAGTCGCTTGCGCTGGTGCGCTCCGCCCTGAAGGGGCGGCGCTGCGTGGGCGTTGATGTGGTGGAACTGGCCCCCATTGATGGCGCGGATGTCTGGGACTTTACAGCGGCGCAACTGACCTATGCCCTGATCGGGATTGTGCAGCAGAACGAACAAGCCTGACGCGCCGTCACGGGTGCCTGGGCCGCAACAGGCCCGAACGCTAAATCTTGTGTCTTGGGCGTGACAATCCCGCCTGAACTGCCTATAACTGCGGCAGTCTAAGAAGGATTTTCCTGCATGTCTGCTGAAGCCGCGAAGCGCGAAGAATACGGCGCCGATTCGATCAAGGTTCTCAAGGGGTTGGATGCCGTGCGCAAACGCCCCGGCATGTATATCGGTGATACCGATGACGGGTCTGGCCTGCATCATATGGTCTATGAGGTGGTCGATAACGGCATTGACGAAGCGCTGGCCGGTCATGCCGATTTCGTGACTGTCACCATCCACGCCGACAATTCCGTTTCGGTCATGGATAATGGCCGTGGCATTCCCACCGACATTCACACCGAAGAAGGGGTTTCCGCCGCCGAGGTTATCATGACCCAGCTGCATGCGGGCGGCAAATTCGACAGCAATTCCTACAAGGTGTCGGGCGGGTTGCATGGTGTGGGGGTGTCGGTCGTCAACGCCCTGTCAGACTGGCTGGAACTGCGCGTCTGGCGCGCAGGCAAGGAACATATCGCGCGCTTTGAACGCGGCGACACAGTGCGCCATCTGGAAGTTGTGGGCGACGCGGGCAATAAAACCGGAACCGAGGTGCGGTTTCTGGCGTCAACGGACACGTTTTCGAACCTTGAATACAGCTTCAAGACGCTTGAAAACCGCCTGCGCGAACTGGCCTTTCTGAATTCCGGTGTGCGCATCATTCTGGAAGACCACCGCCCTGCGGAAATGCTGCGGTCTGAATTGTTCTATGAAGGGGGCGTGCGTGAATTTGTCCGCCATCTGGACCGCTCCAAAACGCCGGTGATGCCCGAACCCATCTATATCACGGGCGAACGCGACGATATTGGCGTGGAAGTGGCGATGTGGTGGAATGACAGCTACCATGAAACGGTGCTGCCCTTCACCAACAACATTCCGCAACGCGATGGCGGCAGCCATCTGGCGGGGTTTCGTGGCGCGCTGACACGCACCATCAACGCCTATGCCCAATCCAGCGGGATTGCCAAGAAGGAAAAGATCAGCTTCACCGGCGATGATGCCCGCGAAGGGTTAACCTGCGTGTTGTCGGTAAAAGTGCCGGACCCGAAATTTTCCAGCCAGACCAAGGACAAGCTGGTGTCCAGCGAAGTGCGGCCCGCCGTTGAATCGCTGGTCAATGAAAAGCTGTCGGAATGGTTTGAAGAAAACCCCGCGCATGCCAAATCCATTGTCGGCAAGATCATCGAAGCCGCCGTTGCCCGCGAAGCCGCACGCAAGGCGCGCGACCTGACACGGCGCAAGACCGCGCTGGATGTGGCCAGCCTGCCGGGAAAACTGGCTGATTGTCAGGAACGCGACCCTGCCAAGTCCGAATTGTTTCTGGTCGAGGGGGACTCCGCCGGGGGGTCCGCCAAACAGGGCAGAAGCCGCCAGAATCAGGCTGTTCTGCCGCTGCGCGGGAAAATCCTGAACGTGGAACGCGCGCGTTTTGACCGGATGCTGGGATCACAGGAAATCGGCACGCTGATTACCGCGCTTGGCACCGGCATTGGGCGGGATGAATTCGACATCTCGAAACTGCGCTACCACAAGATCATCATCATGACCGATGCTGATGTGGACGGCGCGCATATCCGCACGCTGTTGCTGACCTTCTTCTTCCGGCAGATGCCCCAACTGATTGAAGGCGGCTATCTGTATATTGCCGAACCGCCCTTGTTCAAAGTGGCGCGCGGCAAGTCTGAAGTGTATCTGAAAGACAAACCCGCGCTGGAAGATTACCTGATCGAACAGGGCGTTGATGGCGTCATATTGCGCCTTGCGAGTGGCGAGGAGATTACCGGCCAGGACCTGGCGCGCGTGGTCACCGAAGCGCGCGTTGTGCGCCGGTCGCTGGCGGCGTTTCCCACGCATTACCCCCAGCATATTCTGGAACAGGCCACGATTGCCGGTGCCCTGCTGCCCGAAGCGCTGGCCAGCCACCCGCAGGAACTGGCCGATAGCGTAGCCAGCCGTCTGGACCTGATTGCCGCCGAATATGAACGCGGCTGGCAGGGGCGGCCCACGCAGGACGGCGGTTTGCGGCTGGCGCGCGTGCTGCGCGGCGTGGAAGAAGTGCGCAGGCTGGACGGCGGCGTGCTGCGTTCGGGCGAGGCGCGCAGGCTTAGCACCCATACGCAAACGCTGCAGGACATTTACAGCCAGCCTGCCGAATTGGTGCGCCGTGACCGCAAACAAAAGATTTACGGCCCTGTGGACCTGCTGGATGCCATTCTGGCTGAAGGGGAAAAGGGCCTGTCACTGCAACGCTACAAGGGCTTGGGGGAAATGAACCCTGACCAGTTGTGGGAAACCACACTGGACCCCGAAGCGCGCACGCTGTTGCAGGTCAAAATCGATGATCTGGCCGAGGCGGATGATATTTTCACCAAGCTTATGGGCGATGTGGTGGAACCGCGCCGCGACTTTATCCAGCGCAACGCCC
This sequence comes from Roseinatronobacter sp. NSM, assembly GCF_052379845.1. Taxonomy (NCBI): domain Bacteria; kingdom Pseudomonadati; phylum Pseudomonadota; class Alphaproteobacteria; order Rhodobacterales; family Paracoccaceae; genus Roseinatronobacter; species Roseinatronobacter sp. NSM. Next base: position 17,768 of record NZ_JBQTCF010000002.1, read on the forward strand.
TTAGCGTGGAAAACCTTGACGCGTGACGTTTTGCCGGAATTATGGGATATGAAACAGGGGGCAGCGATGCCCCCTGTTTCATTTTATCGACTGTGCATCATGTCAAGACCGCATCGCTTGCAGCGCATCTTTCAGGGTGACCGCCCCGATTGCCTTGCCCCCGCTGTCGACAACCGCCAGCCGCTGACCGGGCGCATCCACAAGCTGCGTCAGCGCATCTTCCAGCACGGTATCCCCGGACAAGGCCGCGCCCTGTTCCGGCGGCTGGCCGGTTGCCAGACTGCCCAGACGAATGACCCGCCCGCGATTGATATCCTTGATAAAATCACGGATGTAGTCGTCAGCGGGCTTCAGGACGATTTGTTGCGCATCGCCTTGTTGCACCATCGCCCCGTCGCGCAGAATGGCAATATTGTCGCCAAGGCGCAGCGCTTCATCCAGATCATGGGTGATGAAAATGATCGTCTTGTGCAATTCGTTCTGCAATTCCAGCAGGATTGATTGCATGTCATAGCGGATAAGCGGGTCCAGCGCGGAAAACGCTTCGTCCATCAGCAGGATTTCCGCATCAGTGGCCAGCGCGCGGGCCAGCCCGACACGTTGCTGCATGCCGCCAGACAGTTGCGCGGGATAATGGTCTTCATACCCGCTTAGGCCCACACGGTCGATCCAGTGGCGGGCCTGCTTGTCGCATTGCGCGGCACTTTTGCCCTGCACAACCAGACCATAGGCCACATTTTCAATGATCCTGCGATGGGGCAGCAGGCCGAATTTCTGAAACACCATCGACGCCTTGAAGCGGCGCAAATCCTGTAGCTGGCTGTCGGACATGGACAGGACATCTTCGCCATCAATCAGGATTTCGCCTGCAGTCGGTTCAATCAGGCGGTTGATATGACGTATCAGCGTGGATTTTCCCGACCCAGACAGGCCCATAACCACCTGAATGCGTTTCTCCGGAATATCAAGCGACACATCCTGAATGCCCAGAACATGGTTGTGGTGTTCCAACAGGTCCGTTTTTGACAGACCATCCCTGACCAGTGGCAGCACCTTTTGCGGGGCCTTGCCGAATATCTTGTACAGGTTTGAAATGCGAACCTTGGCGTCAGTCATGGCCATGCCCCTTACGATGGGCCTGCAAGCGCTTCCCATAGGTTTGCGACACACGGTCAAAGATGATGGCCAGCGCAACAATTGCCAGCCCGTTCATGACGCCCAGCGCCAGATACTGGTTGGAAATGGCGCGCAACACTGGCACGCCCAACCCCTGCACCCCGATCATGGACGCAATCACCACCATGGCCAGCGCCATCATGATGGTCTGGTTCACCCCTGCGAAGATATTGGGCAACGCAAGTGGCACCTGCACCCCCCACAGTTTTTGCCGAGGCGAGGCCCCGAACGCGTCCGCGGCTTCCAGAATCTCCTTGTCCACCAGTCGAATGCCCAGATTCGTCAGGCGCACAATGGGTGGAATGGCATAGATGCACACTGCAATCAGCCCCGGCACCTTGCCAATGCCCAGCAACATGACAACGGGAATAAGATAGACAAAGGACGGGATGGTTTGCATCACATCCAGAACCGGCGTGATCGCGGCCTGCATCCGGTCGGACCGCGCCATAAGAATGCCCACGGGAATACCGATTGCGATGCACAGGAAAGTCGCAACTGAAATAATGGCCAACGTCGACATAGTGTCTTCCCACATGCCGAAATACCCGATCGTCGCAAAGGCCAGCACGGACGCCGCCGTAATTTTCCAGCTGCGCGCCCCTGCGTAACACAGCGCCCCAAGCACCAGCAGGATAACAGGCCATGGCGTGGCCAACAGCAGGTTTTCAAACCAGACCAGAAACCGCAACAAAGGGTTGAAGAAACTTTCCAGCGTCTCCGCCCAGCTTCGTGTGAAGTCACGAAACGCCCCGTCAATGGACCGGCGCAACGATGCAAGTTCCGCGCGCGACAATGACGGGAATTCCATGAAAAAATCCATTTATCTGTCCTCTGGTTCAGATATTCTGTTCCAATGCACCGAAGGCCCGCAGGGCTTGCGGGCCTTCGGTCGCTTGGATTTTACAGCGCGTTACAGCGCGCCCCGGATGCGGTCTGCCACGTCGTCACTGACCCACTGGGTCCACACATCTTCATGTGTCAGCAGGAATTCAAACGCGGCATCTTCGCCAAGGGCCTGATTTTCGTTCATGAACACCAGCATTTCGTTCATCACATCGCCGGGGAAAACGCGGCTTTCGAAATAGGACGCCGCAGGCCCTGCCTTGTCCATGAAGCCTGATGTGACAACAGTTTCCACCTCGGACAAAGTCCAGGAGGTGGGCTGTGGGTCCAGACAATCCTGTTCCGCAAGCGCGATGCACCCGTCCCAGTTTTCAGTGCCAGCCCATTCGGCCTCGAATGGCAGCAAGACCATTTCATATTTGCCAATCATGGATGTGGGCGCCCAGTAATACCCAAACCACGGCACGCCACGTTCCGCCGCGCGGGCCATGGACCCGTCCAGCCCGGCCGCCGACCCCGGGTCCACCAGACGCCAGCCCTTGTCTTCCATTTCAAAGGCGCGGAACAGGTTTGCATTCACCAACTGGCACCCCCAACCGGCAGGGCACCCGATAAAGGCCCCTTTGGACGGGTCTTCGGGATGGGGGAACAGATCGGGGCGTTCCAGCAGTTTTTCTACTGTGTCCAGTTCGGGGTATTCGGCATGGAATGCGGGCGTCACCCACCACCCTTCGCCAAGGTCGGTAATGGGCGCGGGGTTCAGGGCCTGCAGGCTGCCTTCATCCTTGGCAGCTTCCAAGGCGATACGCACCGCATTGATCCACAATTCAGGGGCCACATCCGGCTGGCCGCGCTCACTCATGGACGCGAAGGTGGTTTCGGTGGCACCGGGAACCAGCGTCACATCGCACCCGAACCCTTCTTCCAGAATGATGGCGTCGACATTGGCCATCAGTTCGGCAGATGCCCAGTTCATTTCCGCAATCGACACTGCGCCGCACTCATCTGCGGCGGCGGCCTGCGTCATGCCGATGGTCAAGGCAAGCGCACTGGCGGCCCCCAGAATTCCAGTTTTCATGATGTTCTCCCTGTTTCATTCGCATTTTCGTGCTTCATTGGGCAGGATCCTCCAGAACACTGGTGGCTTTGCCGTAGGGATTTGGCAAAAAGCGACACATCCGGCCCGCTAATGTCGCAAAAAGACCATAAGCAACTTGTGTTGTAAAGCTGCATTCACCAAATGCCGGTTTCAGGCAGGTGACATGCCCCCTGTCACGGCACTGCGCGCCACATAATCCGCTTGCCAGTCGGCAGCCAGCCTGCGTTAATTGCGCGGCACAAGTCAAAGGGGCCGCATGGACAGCGCGCGCAAACGTATCTGGGGATGGTGGGCCTTTGACTGGGCGAACCAGCCCTATAACACCTTGCTACTGACGTTCATTTTCGCGCCATATTTCGCCGCGTCTGTGGCCCCTGATCCAGTCAGCGGACAGGCCATGTGGGGCTGGATGCTGGCCATTTCGGGGGTATTGACCGCATTCTTTGCGCCTGTTCTTGGCGCGGTGGCCGATAACACGGGCCATAAACGCGCATGGATATCGCTGTGGTCGCTGCTGTATATTGTGGGCGCATTTGCGCTGTGGTGGGCCACACCGGCTGCCGGACAGGGCACCATTCTGGTGGTTCTGACAGCTTTTGCCATTGGGTTGGTGGGGCTGGAATATGGCATAGTCTTCACCAATTCGATTCTGCCAAGCCTTGGCCCGCGCGCGGAACTGGGGCGCATTTCGGGCACCGGCTGGGCCTTGGGGTATGTGGGGGGGCTGTTGTCGCTGGCGGTCATGCTGGCGCTGCTGGCGGAAAATGACGCGGGCGTAACCATGCTGGGGATCGCGCCGCTGTTCGGCCTGGACCCGGAATTGCGCGAAGGCACACGCGCCGTCGGTCCCTTCACGGCGCTTTGGTATATCGTCTTCGTCATCCCGTTCTTTTTGTGGGTCAGGGAACCCGCCACCCCGCCGAAAGCGGCGGGTGCCGTGGCGCGGGGCCTGACCCAGTTGAAGGCGACGTTGCGCACCCTGCCCACACGGCGCAGCCTGTTTGCCTATCTGGGGTCGTCCATGCTGTACCGGGATGCGCTGAACGGCATCTATGCCTTTGGGGGCATTTATGCGGCAGGCGTGCTGGAATGGACCATCATCCAGATTGGCGTTTTCGGCATTCTGGCGGCGGCAGTCGGTGCGGTGGCCTGCTGGTTCGGCGGCAAGCTGGATTCCCGCTTTGGCCCGAAACCCGTTATCATTGGCTGTATCGCGCTATTGATCATCGTGTGCATCATCATTGTGGGCACAGACCGCAGCATGGTCCTGTTCATGCCTGTTGATCCGGCATCAAACCTGCCCGATATCGTGTTCTACATCTGCGGCGGGCTGATTGGTGCAGGCGGGGGCACCCTTCAGGCCGCGTCGCGCACGATGCTGGTGCGGCAGGCCAACCCCGACCGCATGACCGAAGGGTTCGGGCTATATGCGTTGTCGGGCAAGGTGCTGTCCTTCATCGCGCCCGCCTTGATTGCGTTGGCCACCACTGTGACAGGCAACCAGCGGCTGGGGATCACGCCATTGATTGGACTGTTCCTGGTGGGGCTGGTGCTGCTAATCTGGGTCAACCCCAAAGGAGAGCCGGAATTCGAATGCGCGCCATCATCCTAGCCCTGTTCATTGCAGCCACCCCTATGGCCGCCATCGCACAAGCACTGGCCAACCAGATGTTTGGCGCACATGCCATGCCATCGCTGCAAACGCCCGAAGCCATCGGGTCCTATGCGAATGGCTGCGCGGCGGGGTTGGTGCGGCTGCCGGAAACGGGGCCGACATGGCAGGCCATGCGCCTGTCACGCAACCGCAACTGGGGGCACCCGGACGCGATTGCCTATGTGCAGGACCTGTCACGCAAGGCCGTGCAGATCGGTTGGCAGGGCCTGTATATAGGCGACATCAGCCAGCCGCGCGGCGGACCAATGACCTCCGGGCATGCCAGCCACCAGATTGGCCTTGATATCGACATATGGATGTTACCCCCCGCGCGCCTGAACCTGTCGCACAACGACCGCGAAACGCTAAGTTCGATTTCCGTGCGCACCGACGACCAGCGCAGCGTCAATTCCAACTGGACACCTGCGCATCATGCCTTGATGAAACACGCCGCACTTGATCCGCGCGTGGACCGCATTTTCGTGGCGGCTGCGGTCAAACTGGAAATGTGCAAAACCGCCACCCGCGCCGATACGCCCTGGCTACAGAAAATCCGGCCTGCGGTCGGGCATAACTATCATTTTCATGTGCGCCTGTCCTGCCCGCGCGGAAACCGCCATTGTGTGACGCAATCGCCCACGGTGGCCGAATTGTCCAATGGCGGCAATGGCTGCGATGAAACGCTGGACTGGTGGGTGACCGATTTCCTGAACCCGCCACGGCGTGAACGCACCGAACCACCCGCCCCGCGCGCGCGCCACCCGCGCGAATTCACCATGGCCGATTTGCCCGCCCAATGCCAGCAAGTGCTGGCCACACAATAAGCGCGCCAGACTTGCCTTTTCGCGCCAGTCTGGCTATCTGGCGCCATGCCGAATTCGGCACAAGTCTCCGCAACCTTGAAAAAACGGAATACACATCATGACCCGCGCCCACCTGCCCGGCATTATTGCCATGGCGGCGATTGTCGTCGCATCCAATATCCTTGTTCAATTCCTGTTCGGAAACTGGCTGACATGGGGGGCTTTCACCTACCCGCTGGCGTTTCTGGTCAATGACGTGATGAACCGCGTCTATGGCCCGCAGGCCGCGCGCCGCGTCGTCTGGGTGGGCTTTGCCGTGGGCGTTGCCTGTTCGCTGATCGGCACGCAAATTGTCGGCGAATATGGCCCGCTTGTCACATTGCGCATCGCGCTGGGGTCTGGCGTGGCGTTCCTGACCGCGCAACTGGTCGATGTGGCCATATTCGACCGCCTGCGCGAAGACAAACACGGTGGCCCATGGTGGCGCGCGCCGCTGGCATCCACACTTGTGGGGTCCACGCTGGACACTGCCTTATTTTTCAGCATCGCCTTCTCGGCCACATTGGCGTTTGTCGAGCCGGGCAATGATGTGTCATGGGCCGGTGAAATCCTGCCCATGCTGGGGTTTGGGCCTGAAATGCCGCTATGGGTAAGCCTGGCTGTCGCGGATTGGGGCGTAAAACTGGGGCTTGCGCTGCTGGCTTTGGTGCCCTTCCGGGTTATTGTCCGGAAAATATCGCAACCTGTCGCATAATTTCTTTTGACAAACACAAAATATGTGCCACCATCGCCGTAACAGCAACGCAACGAAAGGAGGTGGTCCAGTGTCTAGAGTGATGTTGGAGAGAGGTGCAAAGACAGTCAAAGGGGGCAAAACCTGACGGCAGCCCCGATGGGGACACCCTTTTGATTGGGCCAATGCTCTAACTTGGCTCCATCTCCTGAAGCTCGCTTAGGGCCGCCTTGTTTCGGGCGGCCCTTTCGATTTACCGTTGGTTTGCGAACAGTTACGCCCATGCGCATCAATGACGACATCACCTTGCAGGATTGGGAACTGACCGAATCCTTCACCCGCGCATCAGGGCCGGGGGGGCAGAATGTGAACAAGGTGTCCACCGCCGTAGAACTGCGGTTCGAGGCCGAACGCAGCCCAAACCTGCCCGCCCCTGTAAAAGCCCGCCTGAAGCGGTTGGCAGGGCGTCGCTGGACGCAGGACGGCGCGCTTGTTTTGCGCGTGGAAGACACACGGTCGCAGGCCCGCAACCGCGAAATCGCGCGCACCAGGCTGGCTGACCTGATCTGTCAGGCAGCAACCCGCCCAAAACCCCGCATCAGCACACGCCCGACACTGGCCAGCAAACGCCGCCGCCTTGAAAGCAAGGCCCACCGCGCCGATATCAAAGCCCTGCGCAGCGCGCCCAAACCGGACTGACCCCAAATATTGGGCATTTCTTCATAGTTGGGTCATACTCTACCGCCATTAATCAAGACAGGAATCGCCTTCGTGAACGCCGTTGCCATGTCCAGAACATTGTTGAACCTGATTGCAGATCAGGTGCGCCCTGCTTTTGTGCAGGCCGCGGCATTATGCCTGCGCGACGGTCCCACCGGGCCAGAGGTGCTGTTGGTCCGCACATTGCGATTGCGCCAGTGGGTCATTCCGAAGGGCTGGCCAATGAAAGGCAAATCGCTGGCCCAAGCCGCCGCCATCGAAGCATGGGAAGAAGCCGGGGTGCGCGGCATTGTGTCTGACGACCCGATCGGGGCGTTCACCTACACGAAAATCAAGAAAAGCGGCCTTCCCGTGACCTGCCGCGCGCAAGTCTACCGGCTGGATGTGCTTGAGACGGCGGACACCTATCCCGAAGCGCGCAAACGTCACCGCCAATGGTTTCCCGTCGCCCAAGCGGCTGACATTGTGCGCGATCCAGAAGTGCAGGCCCTGTTACAAAAACTGTAACCCCTGCCCTGTCCCGTCACCGGAAGGCACCACGCAGAAGGCATATACGCACAGCAAAAACGCCGGTTCCGCCATTTTGCAACATGCCAAGATCAAGCGGCTTGGGGTTGCGATGCAGGTTGTCGCGCGACACGAATCCTGATACCGCGCCGCATGTCATAAATTCGTTACAAACGGGTGTTCACGGTGTCCAACCTTTCGGAAAAATCCTGGAAGACGCTCAACAAGGATCTGGCGCGGCTTTCGGCGATGGAACGCGCGATGGCCTATTCCGCGCGCCCGCTGGTGGCACCGGGCCTTGCGCTGGCCTTCATGGTGGTGACCGGGCTTGCCGTGGCGGCCTTCATCGGGTTTGAACCGCTGGGCCTGATCGTCATCGCAGCCGCCATCATCGGGGCCTATATGGCAATCAATATCGGCGCCAATGACGTGGCCAACAATATGGGGCCATCCGTCGGCGCGCGCGCGCTGACCATCGGAACCGCGCTGATCGTTGCCGCAATCTGCGAAACCGCAGGCGCGCTGATTGCGGGGGGCGATGTGGTCAACACTGTATCGCGCGGGATTATCGCGCCCGAATCCGTTGCTGAAACGCAAGTGTTCATCTGGGCCATGATGGCCGCACTTCTTGCGGGCGCACTGTGGATCAACCTTGCAACATGGATCGGTGCGCCAGTTTCGACCACACATTCCATCGTTGGCGGCGTCATGGGGGCAGGGATCGCAGCAGCGGGCTTTGCGGCTGTAAACTGGCCCACCATGGCGCGCATCGCGGCCAGCTGGGTCATCTCGCCCGTTCTTGGCGGGGTATTCGCAGCGGTTTTTCTGGCCATCATCAAATCGCGCATCATCTATCGCCCTGACATGATTCAGGCGGCGCGCTATTGGGTGCCTATATTGATTGGCATCATGGGCGGGTGTTTCACCACCTATCTGGCGCTGAAAGGCGTAAACAAGATCGTCAAGATTGACTTCGGAACCGCCTTGGCCATTGGGCTTGTCTTTGGCACCGCGCTGACATTCGCCATGCGCCCTGTGATACGCCGCCAAAGCGAAGGTATGGAAAACCGCAAGAAGTCACTGAAGGTTCTGTTCAATATTCCCCTGATTTTTTCTGCCGCGCTGTTGTCATTTGCGCATGGGGCAAATGATGTGGCGAATGCAATCGGGCCTGTCGCCGCAATTGTGCACGCTGTGCAGGATGGGGGCGCATCGGACAATGTGGGCATTCCGCTTTGGGTCATGCTGATTGGGGGGATTGGCCTGTCTGTGGGACTGTTGCTGTTCGGACCAAAGCTTATCAACCTTGTCGGGAATGAAATTACCCGCCTGAACGCGATGCGGGCCTATTGCGTGTCCCTGTCTGCTGCCATCACAGTCATCTTCGCATCATGGCTGGGCCTGCCGGTCAGTTCCACACATATTGCGATTGGCGCGATATTCGGGGTGGGGTTCTTTCGGGAATGGTATCATGAACGCGTGCTGAACGAACGCCGCGTGGACGTCACGACCCCGCCAGAAGTGCGCAAACGCAAGAAAGTTGTGCGCCGCGCGCATTTCCTGACCATTCTGGCCGCATGGATTGTGACAGTGCCTTCCGCTGCAGTGCTGTCAGCAGGGCTGTTCTATCTGATGAACCTGATCACCTATTAAGCGCTGATGCCGAAGCTAAAGTATGTCCATTTCGGGCAGAAACCGTTGGGTCAATTCGGCTTCTTGCAGGCACATCAACCTGTGTGCCCCGCGCATGTGTTCGCGCAATATCTGGCGTGCGGCATCGGCATCGCCACAGCGCAACGCGGCAATAAGGCGTGACTGATACGCGATACCTGACGCCCAAAGTTCGCGGTTGGGCTGCGCATACAGCCTGCGCGACACAGTCACATCAGCCAGCATGTTTGCGGTGAACTTGATCAGGAAACGCAACAGCCGATTATCCGACATTTCGGCCAGAAGCGCATGAAACCGCAAGGATGCTATGTGTTGCTCGCGTTCTTCTTCGGCATCGCGCGCGGGGTCAGCATAGGATTGCATGACCGCTTCCAGCGCGGCAAGCTGGTGTTCGTCCAGTTTACCGGCAAGCGAGGCCGCAAGTTCGGGTTCCAGCGCCTCTCGTATCTGGTAAATGTCATCAATCGAAAGCTGTGCAAAGTAAAAATAGTTCCCCAGCAGGGCAGTTGCCCGTTCTTCCGACACCTGATGCACGAAAACGCCCCCCCCCGGCCCCGTGCGCGATTTGACCAGCCCCTGCGCTTCCAATATGCGCACGGCTTCGCGGATTGTGCCCTTGGCCATGCCGAAACGGTCTATCATTTCCGACTCCGACGGCAGGCGGTCACCGGGTTGCCAGCCGTTTTCCATGACCCATTGCTTGATCGCGTCTGCAACCTGTTGTGGCCGTGACAATCGTTCAGTGCGCGATGGGGTGATGGCAGGCGGCAAACTGATCTCCTTGCACGGCCCGCAATTGGGGCGTGTTGCGGTGGCACATATCGGACGCGCGCGAACACCGCCCCGCAAAGGCGCAGCCCGCAGGCGGGTTCAGCGGGTCGGGCAATTCGCCCGACTGCGCGCCCCCCAACGGACGGCCCACCACAGGCGCCGAGTCCGCAAGAAGCTTGGTATAGGGATGGCGCGGCGCTGCAAAGACCTTTTCGGCGGGGCCAGTTTCAACCACCGACCCGAAATAGAGAACAGCAATCCGGTCGCTGACGGCTTCGACCACCGCCAGATCGTGGCTTATGAACAGATAGGTCAGGTTGAATTCGGCCTTCAGGTCCGCCAACAGGTTCAGAACCTGCGCCTGCACCGACACATCCAGCGCCGACACAGGTTCATCCAGAATAAGAATACGCGGGCTTGCGGCAAGGGCGCGCGCAATCCCGATACGCTGCGCCTGCCCGCCGGAAAATTCATGCGGATAGCGCGTCAGGAATTCGGGGCGCAGGTTCACCGCATCAAATAATTCCGCAATCCGCGCATCCAGCGCGCGCCCCTTCATTGCGTGCAATTGGCGCAAGGGCGCTTCCATGATCTGCGCGATGGTCTTGCGCGGGTTCAGGCTGGAAACGGGGTCTTGAAACACATACTGGATCAACCGGCCAAAGGCAGCCGGATCGGCCCGGTCCAGCGCGCGGCCCTCAATCTCTATGCTGCCCGATGTTGCAGGGGTTAACCCGACCAGCATACGCGCCAGCGTTGATTTCCCGCACCCGGATTCGCCCACAATGCCCAGCGTTTCGCCCTGACGCACCTGCAGCGATACGGGATGCACCGCATGGACCTGCGCGCGGGGCGGGCCAATCAGGCGCTTGCCAATGTCAAATGTCTTGGCAAGGTTCGTGGTTTTCAGCGCAAGCGTCATACTGCCCCCTCCGGGAACAGGCAGCGCACCTGCCGCACGCCCCCTGTCAAGTCAATCTCGCCCATGCGGCAGGCGTCTTGCGCCTTCTCGCAGCGCGGTGCAAAGGCACATCCTGCGGGCAGGTCATCCACCGCAGGCGGCAGGCCGGGAATAGCCGCCAGCACCCGCCGCCCGCCGCCCAGTTCGGGCACGCAGGCAATCAACCGGCGGGTATAGGGGTGGGCAGGCGCGGCCAGCACAGCCGCCGTTGGTCCAGTCTCGACAATGCGCCCACCATACATGACGGCCACACGGTCGCATAACTGGCCAACCACACCAAAATCATGGGTGATAAACAGGATTGCCAGCCCCCGGTCGCGTCGCAAATCCGACAGCAGCGCCAGAATTTGCGCCTGCACCGTGACATCCAGCGCAGTGGTGGGTTCATCCGCGATGATGATGTCAGGGTCATTGGCCAGCGCCATGGCAATACCAACACGCTGGCGCATCCCGCCCGACAGCTCATGCGGATAGGCCCGCACCCGCGCCGCAGCGTTTGGAATGCGCACATCTTCCAGCAATTTGACCGCGCGTTCATGCGCTTGTGCATAGCTGACAGGTTCATGCACGCGGATGGCCTCGATCAACTGCTCGCCAATGCAGTATAACGGATGCAAAGTCGAAAGCGGGTCCTGGAAAATATACGCCACCTTGCGCCCGCGCAACGACCGCAACACCTCATAGGGTGCCCCGATCAGGTCTTGCCCTTCCAGCCGCACCGCGCCCCCCGTGATCACACCGGGCGGAGATGCCACAAGCCCCATAACCGACAGCGCCGTGACCGATTTTCCCGAACCACTCTCACCAATAAGCCCCAGACATTCGCCCGGCTGCAGGTCCAGCGAAACCCTGTTCACCGCTTTGTAGATGCGCGGGCCAACATGAAATTGCGTTTCCAGATCATCAATGCGCAACAGTCCCTCGCCCTTTGGCAATGCGGTTTCACGCCGGTCTACCCGCGTTGTGGCCATGGGCCGCGCCAATGCACCAGACCGCAGACGCGGGTCCAGCGCATCCCGAATACCGTCGCCCAACAGGTTGACTGACATGACAATCAACAAGATCATCGCCCCCGGCACAATGGATGTATGCGGCGCGGTAATCAGCGCCGAACGCCCCTCGCCCAGCATGGACCCCAAATCCGCCTGCGGCGGCTGGCTGCCAAGCCCCAAAAACGACAGGCCCGCCGTCTCAAGGATCATCCAGCCAATGGTCGTGGACATGGCAATCACCACCACCGGCACAATATTGGGAACCACCTCGGTCAGAATAATGCGGGCATGACCCATCCCCGCCAGCCGCGCGGCATCAATGAATTCCCGGTGCGCAATGCCCACGCTCACACCCCGGATATTGCGCGCGAAAAACGGGATATTGACCACCGCAACCGCAATCAGCGCGTTCAGCAACCCCGGCCCCAGCACGGCGACAATCGCCAGCGCCAGCAGGATATAGGGAAACGCCATCAGCATATCGACACCGCGCATCGTCACATTATCCGTGCGCCCGCCAAAATAACCCGCCATCACCCCAATCGCGGCCCCCACCAGCCCGGCCACCAATGCAGCGGCAAACCCCACAGCCAGCGACAGCCGCGTGCCCCACATCAGCCGCGACAGCAAATCGCGGCCCAGATGATCGGTGCCCAGCAAATGCCCCTCAGACAAGGGACGCAAGAACCGGTTGGCCGTGTTGGTTTCATTGGGCGCAGGCAGCGGCAAAACAGGCGTCAGAACCGCAAGCACGACAATAACGCCCAGCACAACCGCCCCAAACCCCGCCAGTTTGTTGCGAAACAGCAGCCGCAGGAACACCCTCATGTCCGGATCCTCGGGTCCAGAAGGCTTTGTGCCACATCCACCACAATGTTGAACCCCACATAACAGGCCGCGACGAAAACGACGCCCCCCTGCACCAGCAAAATGTCACGCTTCAAAATCGCATCAACCAGCATCCGCCCCACGCCGGGCCATTGAAACACCATTTCGATATACACTGCCCCCGACAGCACAAACCCCGCCTGAATGCCCAGCACCGGAATAATACTCACCATCGCGGCGCGCAGGGCATGGCCCCAGATCACGCGGCGCTCATGCACGCCCTTGGCACGCGCGGTGCGAATGAAATCCTGCCGCAGCACTTCCAGCATCGCAGCGCGCGACAGCCGCGCAATCACACCTGTGGCCACGACCGACAACGCCAGCGCAGGCATGGTCAAATGCCGGATCAGGTCAGGCACATCCCCCCCGCCCCAGATCGAATACATCCCCGACACGGGCAACCAGCGCAATTGCACCGCAAACAGCAAAATCATCATCATCCCCAGGAAAAACGATGGCACCGAAATACCAAGGATCACCACAAAGGTAATTGCCTTGTCCGCCAGCCCATATTGCCGCGCCGCCGACACCACCCCTGCCAGAATGCCCAAAGCCGAACACAGCACAAACGCCGTGCCCGCCAGAATCAGCGTGGCGGAAAACCGGTCCAGAATTTCATCCAGAACTGGACGGTTCAGCGCAAAGGATCGCCCGAAATCGCCCTGCAACAAGTTCCCCAGCCAGATGAAATACTGCCGCCATAATGGCTCGTCCAATCCCAGATGCCGGTTCAGCCGCTCCACATTTTCGGGCGTCGCATATGACCCAAGAATCGCTGTCGCTGGGTCGCCCGGTATCATCGCCATGATCAGAAAGACGATGACGGTAATGCCCAACAACACCGGAATCGCTGATAACAGCCGCGTCAGGATATATCCCCCCATGGCGCTGGTCCCTTCCCTCTTTCATTCTGGTTCAAATATCCTCAGGGGGGTGAATTGGGCCACATGGCCCAAGAGGGGGGCGCGAGCGCCCCCCTGCCTTCTCCACCTCAGTTCTTGACCACATCTTTCAGCAACAGGAAGAACGAAGGCTCCAGCTGGAAATTCTCCACCGCAGATGATGTTACCGCGTTCTGCTTCCAGTTTGCCACGAAAACCCAGGGTGCGTCCTCCTGAACAATGACCTGCATCTCACGATACAGGCGCGCGCGTTCATCGACATCGGTTTCTACGCGGGCCGCTTCCAGCAGGGCATCGACTTCGGGGTTGGAATAATACCCCGAATTGAACCCGCCCGCTTCCGGCCAGGCATCCGTGCGCAGGGCCAGGAATGGCAGCGTGTCGGGGTCATTTGTCATCCAGGCCATCTGTGCCATGTCGGCCTTGCCTTCCAGACCGGGGTTCACGCGGCCCAGGAATGTGTTCCATTCATAGGTTTCAATCGTCACATCGAACCCCACAGCCGCCAGATCAGCCTGAATGGCGGTGCCCATGGGGATGGGGTCCAGCATGCCTGACCCGCCTTCGGTCACATAGAATGTGACACTTGCCCCGTCTGCCCCGGCCTCGGCCAGCAATGCGCGCGCGCGTTCGGGGTCATAGGGGTAGGGTTCCAGCGCGTCATTATACGCCCATGCAAAGGCGGGCGGGGTTGGCCCTGCGGCAATCTCGGCGGTGCCTTCCAACACGTCATTGACCAGCGCTGCCTTGTTGATGGCGTAATTCGCCGCCTGACGCACGCGCTTATCGGCAAATGGCCCCTCTTTGGCGTTCAGAATCAGGAACCACACATGCGGGCCAGCCTGTTCCACCAGATCATAGGCATCGCCCTGAAATTGCGACAGCGCCACAGGCGGCACTTCAACCATCATATCGATCCCGCCGGACAGCATTTCGGCCACGCGGGTATTGGCATCGGTAATGGGCCGGAAAATCACCGCTTCGGGGGCTGCGACCCCGTCCCAATAGGCGTCATTACGGGTGACGACCACACGTTCGTTTGATCGCCATTCGGCAAAGCGGAACGGGCCTGTGCCCGACGGGTTGCGCCCGAAATCGTCGCCATGGTCCATCACGGCAGCGGGCGACACAATCAGCCCGGTCGGATAGGCCAGGTTCGACAGAAACGGCGCATAGGGTTCGTTCAGGGTGAAGCGCACTGTGCTGGCGTCCAGCGCCTCAACGGTTTCTACCGCACTGAAGAAGAACGACAGCGGGAAGGGGCCGGTGCCATGATAGGGGTGATCTTCATTCAGCATGCGCTCAAAGTTCCAGACCACGGCATCGGCATCGAATGCACTGCCATCGTGGAAGGTGACACCCTCGCGCAGGGTGAAGGTATAGACAGTGCCATCCTCGGAAATTTCCCAGGCTTCGGCCAGGGCAGGTTCCACTTCCAGCGTGCCGGACGCATAGCGCACCAACCCGTCATAGACATTCATCAGAATGCGAAAATCATTGACAGCCGTCACCGCATGCGGGTCCAGCGCTTGCGGTTCGGCAATCTGGCCCACGACCAGAACGCCGGGGGGTGTTTGCGCGGCGGCTGGTGCCACCAGCGCGGATGACGCCATAAGGGCCGCTATCAACACGCCGAATCCGCGACGGGTGAAGGATGAATTTGCCATATCCGGCACTCCCTGTTGTGATGATTATTCCTGCCATTTATCATGATAATTTGATTTCGTCAAAATTTTCATGATAAATAGGCGCAACGAAAGGAACATGGCCATGACATTCTCGATTCTAGCGCAGGATTTAAGCACTGGCGCGATGGGGGGCGCAGCGGCGACAGGCGCGCTTTGCGTCGGTGGCTGGGTCTTGCGCGGGGACACACGCGCCGGAATGTCCGCATCCCAGGGCGCGGCCCCGTCCACCATGTGGGGCGAAGATGTGCTGGAGCTGATGCGCGCAGGAACGTCAGCCTCATCGGCGGTTGCAGAGGTGACTGGCCGCGATGGCGGGCGGCAGTGGCGGCAACTGGCCGCGCTGGACCGTGACGGCGGCACTGGCTGGCACACGGGCGCGCGGAATACCGCATGGTGTGGCGCCATGGGGGAAACCGGGCTTGTGGTGTCGGGCAACCTGCTGGCGGGCCCGCAGGTTCTGGACGCCTTGCGCCGCGCCTTTACCGACACCACGGGCACATTCGCAGACCGCCTGCTGGCCGCACTGCGCGCCGCTGAAACTGCGGGGGGGGACACGCGCGGCCTTCAATCTGCGGCGCTTCTGGTGCTGTCGGACGATGCGCCCCCGCTGAACCTGCGCATTGACTGGGCCGACGATCCCGTAACGGCCTTGTATGACCTGCACCGCCGCAGCCAAAGCGGGGCCTATGCGCAATGGCTGCCCTTCGTGCCCACCCGCAACAACCCGGAGCGCGGCCATGACTGACACGGATTGGGGCACCCTAGCCCAAGACTGGCTGGACCGGCTGGCCGCCTGTTCGGAACCCGGCCCCGGTGTCACGCGGTTGCCCTTTACGGCCCAACACCGCGCCGCGCTGGATATATTGCGCAAAATGATGGAAGGCGCAGGGCTGTCGGTGCATCTGGATGCAGCGGGCACCCTGATTGGCCGCTTGGAAGGACCGGATGGCGCGCCGACCCTGCTGATGGGGTCACATCAGGACTCGGTGCGCGAAGGTGGGGCCTATGACGGCATCATGGGTGTTGTGCTGCCGGTGCTGGCGCTGATGAAACTGCGCCGAAATGGCGTTGCCCTGCCCTTTGCCATCGAAGTGCTGGCGTTTGCAGATGAAGAAGGTGTGCGCTTCCCCACGGCCCTGATGGGGCCGCGCGCGCTGGCGGGCACCTTCGACATGGCCGCGCTGGACCTGTGCGACCAGCGCGGAATCAGCCTGCGTCGCGCGATGCAGGATTTCGGCCTGAACCCTGATGCGCTGCCGGGCCTGAAACGTGACCCGTCGCACTGTCTGGGCTGGATCGAATGCCATCTGGAACAGGGGCCGGTTCTGGAACAGGCAGGGCAATCGCTGGGCATTGTCTCGGGCATTTGCGGGATTGAACGGCACAGCGTCACACTGACGGGCCGGGCGGCACATGCGGGCACGGTGCCAATGGCCCTGCGGCGTGACGCACTGGCCGGTGCCGCCGAACTGGTCCTTGCTGTTGAAGCGGTCGCGCGCCAGTCAGATGGCGTGCTGGCCACAGTGGGCCATGTTCAAACGCACCCCAATGTTGTAAACGCGGTGCCGGGGGCTGTGGCGCTGAGTGTGGAAATTCGCGCGCCGCAGGACGACACCCGCGCAACTGCGCGCACCCGGATCGAACGCGCGGCACAGCAGATCGCCGCTGGGCGCGGACTGGACCTGGACATGCGCCGCAGCTATGCGCAAGCTGCCACACCTTGCGCGCCGGCCATGACCGGCATGTTGCGCAAGGCGGTGCAACACCATGGGCGTGACGGGCTGGTGCTGGCATCAGGGGCCACGCATGACACATCGGCTATGGCCGACCTGTGCGCGGTGGGCATGATTTTCACGGCCTGTCGCGGCGGGGTCAGTCACCACCCCGACGAATTTGTGTCCGCGCAGGCCATGGGGCATGCCGTCACGGCACTGGCCACCATGCTGGCGCAACTGGACATCGGCCAATTGCGCCAGTCGCAGGCCCGTTAACGTGTTGTTTTGCGCATTTTCGAACCGAAAGAACCTATCAGCTTTTTCTGAAAATGCGTTACGCCACCAACCCCGCGCGCCTGAAGGCGGCGCGCAAATCGGTTTTCGGGCGCGCGCCGATATGGCCGATAACCTCGGCGGCGGCAATGCAGCCCATGCGCCCAGCCGTTTCCATATCGCGCCCCGTGGCCAGACCATACAGGAACCCCGCTGCGAACTGGTCGCCCGCGCCGGTCGCGTCAACCGGGGTGACCGTTGCAACCGGAATTTCAACCCGTGTGCCATTTTGGATAATCACCACCGGGTCACCAGACCGCGTGCACACCAATAGCGGGCAGTCGCGTCCTGCTTGCGCCAGCGCATCATCCAGATCATTGGCCTGATACAGCGACACCCATTCCTGTTCATTGCCCAGAACGAAATCCATCTCGCCAGCCACAAGGGCGCGAAAATCTTCGCGGTGGCGGTCCACGCAAAACGGGTCCGACAGCGCGATACCGGCCTTGCCACCTGCTGCGCGACAGGCGCGTGCCGCTTTCAGAAACGCGTCCTTGCCTTTGTCCTTGTCGAACAGATACCCTTCCAGAAACACGATATCACTGTCAGCAATAACCGTTTCATCCACATCCTCGGGGCCGAATTCGGACGAAATACCCAAATAGGTGTTCATAGACCGCTCGCCATCTGGCGTTACAAAAATCATGCAGCGCGATGTCGGCAATTCGCCGCCCGCCACCGGCGCATTGACAAAGCGCGTGCCCATCGCGGCGGCGTCCTGTGCGTAGAACTGGCCCAGTTCATCAGCGTTCACCCGCCCCAGAAACGCGGATTTCAGCCCCAGTTTGCCCGCCCCCGCCAATGTATTGGCAACGGACCCGCCAGACGCCTGCGCGCGGTCCTTCATGGTTTCAAACAAGGCTTCCGCGCGGTCGCGGTCCACAAGCTGCATGATGCCCTTGTGAATATCCATCCGGTCCAGATACCTGTCATCCACTGTGGAAATCACGTCAACAATCGCATTGCCAATACCGGCAATCTGGTAGGTTTTCATAGGGTCTTTTCCTCAAATTGGCACAAATCGCGGATCAGGCAGGTGGCACACGCAGGTTTGCGGGCCTTACAGATGTAGCGCCCGTGCAGAATTAGCCAGTGATGGGCATGAAGCTGATAGGGGGCGGGAATGTGATCTTCAATCGCGCGTTCAACGGCGGTCACATCGCGCCCCGGGCAAATGCCGGTGCGGTTGCCCACGCGGAAGATATGCGTATCCACCGCCTGCGCGGGCATGCGCCACCACATGTTCAGAACGACATTTGCGGTCTTGCGCCCCACACCGGGCAGCGATTGCAGCGCCGCGCGGCTGGAGGGCACTTCGCCGCCATACTCATCGACCAGAATGCGGCTAAGTTTGATGACATTCTTGGCCTTGTTGCGAAACAGGCCGATGGTCTTGATATGCGCGATCAGCCCTTCCTCGCCAAGGGCCAGCATCTTTTCAGGCGTATCGGCAATCTGGAACAGGGCGCGTGTGGCCTTGTTGACGCCCACATCCGTGGCCTGTGCCGAAAGTGCCACCGCTACAACAAGGGTGTAGACATTGACATGTTCCAATTCCCCCTTCGGTTCGGGGTCGGCGGCGTGAAAGCGGCGGAATATCTCGTTTATGGTGTTGTAATCAAGCTGGCGTGTCATAAGCTTTTCTATGCAATGCGGCGGCCGCCGGGGCAAGCAGTTAGCGAATGTCCCGTGAACGCGACATGTTCCAGCCCCGCGCCATTGCGGCCATATCCAAAGCGTGGGCGTCGCGCATCAGGGCGCGCACGGCATCCGTGAAATGCTCGCCATCACCGGGATGGGTGTCCCCCTGATGAATGACCAGCGGCGGCAGCAATACAAACGGCGCGCGCCCGCCCTTGCGGGCCTGCACAATAACGCGGCGCGCAGGCCGTTTTGCCCGCGCGGCCAATGGCAGCACAATGACCGAAGCGCGCGTCATGATCCCCGATAGCAGTTCTGGCAGGCGTTCGGTCAGGTGGATGAAACTGACATGGCCACCATCACGAACCCTGCGCAGGGCCACGTCCACCCATGCCGCCAGCGGCGTTTCCTCGCGCAGGGCGCGGTCGCGGCCAGCATCGCGCGCAGACGGGCCATGTGCGGCGTAATAGGGCGGGTTCGCAATGACATGGTCAAACCGCTGGTCGCGTAATTGCGGGGGCAAGGCCGTCAAATCCGCGTCCCAAACTGTCATATCAACGCTATTTTCCAACGCATTGCGGCGTGCCAGCGCGGCATAGGGGGCCTGCACTTCAACGCCTGTCAACTGCAGCCCCTGCACACGCGCGCCCAGACACAGCGACGCCACACCCGCCCCGCAGCCCAGTTCCAGAACCGATTGCCCCGCGCGGGCCGGAATACTGGCCGCAAGAAACACAGGGTCGGTCGCGGCGCGATAGCCATTGCGCGGCTGGCGCACCATGACACGCCCGTTCAGGAACGCATCCTGCGTCAGGGTGTCATCCGTGAAATGTTCAGTCATGCAGCGGCACACCGTTTTCGCGCAACACGGAGACAGCCATGAAGTGATCCTCGCGCCGCACCATCAACCGTCGCGGCATCATGCCCAGTGTGGATTCTAATGTGTGCATATGGACGTCGATATCGAACACCTCTATACCTTCGCCCTGAAGCAGGGCGGTGGCAAAGGGAATGATCGTCGGGTCAGTCGTGCGCAACAGCTCTTTCATGCAACCACCCTATTTGCCAAAAGGCAAACTTGTCGAGACAGGACACAGCAATATCAATGGATACGCAGCACCTCAGCCGGGCACCACATGATCTTCTGGCGGAGTATCTACGCGATGATCTGCTTGAAGTGAACCGGATTATCCGCGAACGCATGGCATCGGAACATGCGCCGCGCATTCCCGAAGTGACCGCCCATCTGATCGAAGCAGGCGGCAAACGCATTCGCCCCATGCTGGTTCTGGCGGCAAGTCATCTGTGCGGGTATCAGGGGCCGTATCACCACCATCTGGCCGCCACGGTTGAATTCATCCACACGGCCACCTTGCTGCACGATGATGTGGTGGATGAAAGTGCGCAACGCCGCGGGCGGGCCACAGCAAACCTGTTATGGGACAACAAATCATCTGTTCTGGTGGGGGATTACCTGTTTGCGCGCGCCTTCCAGTTGATGGTTGAATGCGGGTCAATGCGGGTTCTGGACATTCTGGCGAATGCGTCGGCCACCATTGCCGAAGGCGAAGTGCTGCAACTGACCACCGCGCAGAATATCGACACGACCGAAGATCAGTATCTGCGCGTGATCCGTGGTAAAACCGCCGCGCTGTTTTCTGCCGCGACCGAGGCCGGCGCCGTTATTGCTGCGGCCCCTGATGCGCAGGTTCAGGCATTGGTCACCTATGGCGATGCGCTTGGCATCTGCTTCCAGATTGTCGATGATTATCTGGATTATGGCGGCGCAGGGGCAGGCATTGGAAAAAACATCGGGGATGATTTCCGCGAAGGCAAGGTCACGCTGCCAGTCATTCGCGCCATTGCGGCTGCTGATGATGCAGAACGCGCTTTCTGGGCGCGCACCATCGGCAAGCGCGATCAGAAGGACGGTGATCTGGATCATGCGCTTGACCTGCTGGCCAGACATGGCGCGATGCACGCCACCCGCGCGCAGGCGCTGGCATGGTCACAACGTGCCAAGAACGCCCTGGCACCGCTGCCCGATCACCCTTTGCGGCAAATGCTGAATGATCTGGCCGATTACGTTGTGGCGCGCGTCAACTGACAGGGGCTGCGGGGCGAATGCCTGTTGCAGTGACCCACCATTCTGGGTGCAGGGATTGAACGCGCGTTGCGGCAGCCTGTGCCGCCATTTCAGTGGCAAACATGCCAAAACAGGTGGCGCCCGACCCTGACATACGCGCCAGCGCGCAATCTTGCTGCGCATCCAGCACCCGCAGCACCTGCGAAATGACCGGGGCAAGGGCACGCGCGGGCGCTTCCAGATCATTGCGTTGCGCGCGTAACCAAGCGATCAGGGACGCGGTGTCAGGCCATGCAGGCAAGGTGTCGGTCATGGCACGGCCATCGGCACGGGCCAAGGCGCGGAACACCTGCGGGGTGGACACATGCACCCGCGGATTGACCAGAACCAGCCAGAAGGGGGGCAAGGGCGGCAGCGGCGTCAGCCCTTCGCCAACACCGCGCATGCGACACGGGGTTCCCGCCAGACAAACCGGCACATCCGCGCCCAGCGCCAGGATATCCGCCATGGGCGGCAAGGGCCGGCCCGTGACCCGTGCCAGCAGTCGCAACGCGGCCGCGGCATCTGCCGACCCGCCGCCAATACCGGACGCGACGGGAAGAACCTTGTGCAGATGCAGGCCAATGTCTTGCGCGCCCATCAGATGCGCAGCGCGGGTGA
Source organism: Roseinatronobacter sp. NSM (assembly GCF_052379845.1). Lineage (NCBI taxonomy): Bacteria > Pseudomonadati > Pseudomonadota > Alphaproteobacteria > Rhodobacterales > Paracoccaceae > Roseinatronobacter > Roseinatronobacter sp. NSM. The sequence goes on from NZ_JBQTCF010000002.1 coordinate 39,614, forward strand.
CCAGATTGTCCGGCCCTGCGGACAGCCCCACCCCTTCGGGGCCAGATATTTCAAGCCCTGCAGGGGCGGCGGTGTCCAGCATGTCACCGCTATCGGTGAACACCACCAGCGAATCCAGCAGGTGATACCCGTCCTTACGCCTGCCAGTCACATGCAAGGACAGATTCACCTTGGCGGGCGCATGTTCCTGTGCGGTCATTCCGCGCGGGCACCCAGCGCGGGCGCGCCTTCCTCGGTCAGGACCACGTCCAGCCCGACATCCAGCTTGCGGCGCACGCGATCCAGATCAAGATCGGGGTGCGGTGCAAAGGAAATGGCGCGACTCCATTGAAAGCGCGCCTCCCGGTGGCGGCCCACGGCCCAATATACGTCCCCAAGATGGTCATTCAGGATGGCGTCATTCGGGGTCAGTTCAACGGCACGTTCCATCACTGGCACGGCATCTTCATAGCGGCCCAACCGAAACAAGGCCCAGCCCAGACTGTCGACAATATACCCGCTGTCGGGTTCCCCGTCGACGGCGCGTTCTATCATATCCAGCGCTTCATCAAGGTTACGCTGCTGTTCGACCAGCGAATAGCCAAGATAGTTCAGCACTTGGGGTTCATCCGGCACAAATTCCAGCACGCGGCGGAATTCCGTTTCCGCACTGTCCCAATCCCCCATGCGTTCCAGCGAGATTGCGCGCGTATACAGCAACACCCAATGGCGTTCCTCAACTTCGTCGATCAGGTCGATGGCGCGGGTATATGCGGCAGCCGCCTCCTCGAAGCGTTCTTGGCGGCGCAGCATATCGCCAAGGGTGCTATAGGCCATGACAGAGGCAGGCGCCCCCTCCACCAGCCCTTCCAGCCAGTCGATTGCAGCATCGGTATCGCCTGCGCGGAACAGGGCATTCGCCTTGCCAAGCTGCGCATTCAGGAATTGCGGGTCATCTTCGGGCATCTGGTCGTAAACCTGCTGCGCCAGGTCATATTGCCCCACCTGTTCCAATAACTCGCCCGCCAGCAATATGGCGTCAGGGTGGTCCGGGCGCAGGGCCAGCGCCAGCCGCGTATACACCAGCGGCAGCCAGTCGCCCTGTTCGCCCAGCAACGCAGACGCAAGCAGCAAATACGTTTCTGCCATGCCATCGCGCGCAGACCGCACTGTAGTAAAGGGCACGGGCTGGCCGTCGGACAGGGACGCAACAACACGGGCCACATCCCCTTCCGGGGTTGCGCCGAACATGCTTTCGGCCAGTTCCAGCGCCTCATCAAACCGGCCAAGCTGGGACAGAATGGTGATATGCGCTACAATGCCCCGCCGTGTCAGACTAACTGGTCCGTCAACCTCGCCGGTTAGCAGGGCGCTTGCGGCTTCCATGTCGCCGACATAGGCAAGGGCCAGCGCCTTGTGATACACAGCAAACGGGGCCAGGTCTGGCGTGTCGCTGATGATGTCATCGAACGCGGCGCGCGCTTCGGACATGCTGCCTTTGCCAAGATAGGCCCATGCCGTGCCCAATGCATCGGTCAGGGGGCCAGTCTGTCGGCCCTGTTCTGTTGCGGCCAAACTGGCATCAAAGGCTTCGCGCAGGAATTCATCCGCCTGAAGGATGATTGCGGCAATCTGGCTGCCTGCCCCTTGGGCATGTGCCTGTGCGGCCAAAGTGGCGGCGCGTTCGAAATAACCGCTTAGCAAATACCCCTGCATTGCCAGTTCACGAAACACATCATTGCCGGGGTCCAACTGCAAGGCACGGTCATAATTCAGCGCCATTTGCATGAAATTGTCAGACGACACCGCAACGCGCCCCGACATATACGCCCCTGCCAACCCATACGGCAGATTTTGCACATCAAGGTTTGAAAACGCTGCAGGTTGCGCCATCACAGGCGGGGCCGCCAGAAGGGCAAGAATTCTTATAGTGGTCGCCAGATGGCGGAAACTGGACACGGGGCGCACACTCCGTCTGTTTTGCGGTTGTGCCAAGACTAGTGTTCCGCCCCGCCCGTGGCAATCACCCATGCGGGAAAAAGCCCCCGATGCACAGAATCGTCAAACACTTACCCGTCACATATTCGGATAATTCGGCCCATCCCCGCCCTGCGGCGTGACCCAATGGATATTCTGGCTGGGGTCCTTGATGTCACATGTCTTGCAATGCACACAATTCTGGAAGTTGATGACAAAGCGCGGGTCCTTGCCTTCCTCCTGCACCACCTCATAGACACCGGCAGGGCAATAGCGCTGCGCAGGTTCGGCATATTTGGGCAGGTTGACACTGATGGGAACCGACGCATCCTTCAGTGTCAGGTGCGCTGGCTGGCTTTCTTCATGGTTGGTGAAACTGAAGGCCACATTGGTCAGGCGGTCAAAACTGATCTTGCCATCAGGTTTGGGGTAATCGATGGGGCTGTGGTCCTTGGCCAGTCCAGTGGCGGCGGCGTCGGTTTTGCCATGTGCCATTGTGCCAAACAACGAAAAGCCCAGCGTGTTGGTCCACATGTCCAGCCCACCCAGCTTCAACGATGGCAACAAGCCCCAGCGTGACCACATGGGTTTGACATTGCGCACTTTCCACAGGTCGCGCCCCACAGGCCCTGTGCGCAACTCGGTTTCATAGGCGGTCAGCTCATCGCCTTCGCGGCCCGCCGCGATGGCGTCAACCGCGGCTTCTGCGGCGGCCTTGCCCGACAGCATGGCGTTATGGTTGCCCTTGATGCGCGGCACATTGACCAACCCCGCCGAACAGCCCAGCAACGCGCCGCCCGGAAACACCACCTTCGGGATGGACTGATAGCCCCCTTCCGAAATGGCACGCGCGCCATAAGCCACACGTTTGCCGCCCTTCAACAACTCCGCCACCATGGGGTGATGCTTGAAGCGCTGGAATTCCTGATAGGGTGACAAATAGGGGTTGGCATAGTTCAGATGGACCACAAAGCCCACATAGACCTGGTTGTTGTCCAGATGGTAAATGAAACTGCCACCGCCGGCATTGCCGCCCAGCGGCCAGCCCATGGTGTGGGTGACGGTGCCTTCGCGGTGCTTCTCTGGGTCAATTTCCCAGATTTCCTTCATGCCAAGGCCGAATTTCTGCGGTTCGTGGCCCTTGGACAATTCGTATTTCGCCATCACTTCCTTGGACAGCGACCCACGCACCCCTTCTGACAGGAAGACGTATTTACCGTGTAACTCCATGCCCGGTTCATACCCGTCGCCGGGGGTCCCATCGGGGTTCTTGCCAAATTCGCCCGCGACCACACCCTTGACGCGCGCGCCGTCATAGACCAGCTCCGAACAGGCCATGCCGGGGAAAATCTCAACGCCCAGTTCCTCGGCCTGTTCGGCCATCCAGCGGCAGACATTGGCCATGGACACAATGTAATTGCCATGGTTGTTCATCAAGGGTGGCATGGGCCAGTTGGGCACGCGAATTTGCCCCGCCTCGCCCAGCATGTAGAAATTGTCCTGCCGCACCGGCACCGTGACCGGGGCACCACGGTCCTTCCAATCCGGAATCAGCGCATCAAGTCCGCACGGGTCCAGCACTGCGCCCGAAAGGATATGCGCGCCCACCTCGGACCCTTTTTCCAGCACAACAACATTCAGATCTGCATCAAGCTGCTTCAACCGGATCGCGGCAGACAAGCCCGCAGGCCCCGCCCCCACGATCACGACATCATATTCCATGGTTTCGCGTATCATCCCGGTCATGGTGGCTCCTGTTATTGCGCATGGCTTGGCATGTGGGACATAATCTGTCGCAGTTGACCTATCGCAGGTGCGGCCATGGGGTCAATGCAAACGCGGCGTCGAATTCGCGGGAAACGGCCTGTTCGCGCAACCGAAAGCAGACAGCGCAATGTCATTGTGCTTGCAATCTGCCCAAGCCTGCGTTCTGATGGTGCGACTTCTCTGGACGGCCCCGGCCTTTGCCGCGGGCGGTCTTTTACATTATAATGGTGACGTGACATGGAAAAACTGCCCCTCACCCGCGCTGGTCAAAAACTGCTGGACACAGAACTGCGTCAACTCAAGTCGCAGGACCGGCCAGCCATCATCAAGGCCATCGCAGAGGCACGCGAACACGGCGATTTGTCCGAGAACGCAGAATACCACGCAGCCCGCGAAAAACAAAGCTTCGTTGAAGGACGCATCAAGGAACTGGAAGCGATTCTGTCACGCGCAGATGTGATCGACACGTCCAAACTGTCGGGGTCCATCAAGTTCGGCGCGCACGTCAAATTGCTGGACGAAGACACAGACGAAGAGCGCAGCTACCAAATCGTCGGAGAGGCAGAGGCCGATCTGGAAAAGGGCCTGCTCAACATCAAATCGCCCCTTGCCCGCGCCCTGATCGGCAAGGACGAAGGCGACAGCGTCGATGTGCGCACCCCGGGCGGCACGAAAAGCTATGAAATCCTGGAAATAAAGTTCCGCTAGCGCCATGGCTCGCGCGCCCGCCCCGCCTGACAACCCCGAAACGCCGCGCCATACGGTGATGGTATCGCGCGGCATCGTGCTGGTCGCACTGGGCGCAATCTGGCTTCTGGCAGCGCTGGGGTTTGCTGTGCTGATGGGGTTGGGCACTATGGACCATACAACCCTCGGCCTTATCGCGGCGGCGCTTTTCATCGCCGCTACCCTTGTTTCCGGCGCGATGTATCTGGCAACACTCGCGGCAGACCTGCGCCGCGAAACAGTGCACTTGCAGCATCTTTGCGATGAAATGCAGCGCGTTATTTCCGAACACAAGCGCGACACCCTGCCCCTGTCACCGGTTGCACAAAGCCGTATTGACGCGCTGTCCAGCGCACAGGAACAAACCGACTCCCGCCTGACGCTGTTCTTTTCCCATCGCGCCCGCGACCGTGCGGCCACCACAGCGGCAGCGCTCACTGCAGATGACGCGCAACCGGCCCTTGCCTTGGGGGACACATCCCCATCCGCGCCCGACGCGCCCACCCCCTCCGACCTGATCCGCGCCCTGCATTTCCCCGAAGATGAAAACGATACCGAAGGGTTCAACGCCCTGCGCAAGGCCCTGAACGACACGCGCTGCGCAGCGCTGATCCGGTGCGCGCAGGACGTTCTGACACGCCTTGCACAGGACGGCATCTATATGGACGACCTGCGCCCTGATCGCGCACGCCCTGAATTCTGGCGCGCTTTCGCCACGGGCGCGCGCGGCGCACTGATTGCGCCCCTGGGGGGCATTCGGGACCGGTCCTGCCTGGCCCTCACTTCGGGGCGCATGCGCAATGATGTCGACTTCAAGCAAGCCGCACATCTGTTCCTGCGCGAATTCGACAAGGTCTTCGCCGAATTCGAAAAACAGGCTGACGACGCCCAGATCGCCGCAATGGCCGATACGCGCACAGCACGGGCATTCATGCTTCTGGGGCGCGTCAGCGGGGTCTTTTCGCGCTAGGGCGGCTTGCAACACCTTTTGCCGCAGTTTAACACTTCTGAACAGATGAACTAAATTCCGGTTTCATCTTGCCTCAAATACTCATCTTGCAATCAGTTCGTGTCGCCAGACCAGATTGCCGACACACTGACAGGACAGCGGCACAGCCATGACTTTTTCGCGCGACTACTGGCACGGCTTCAGGGACGGCACGCCCTTCATCCTTCTGATTGTCCCTTTTGGCGCGGTGTTTGGCATTGTTGCCACCGAAGCAGGCCTGAACATCGCCCAGACAATGGGCTTTTCAGTTCTGGTGATCGCAGGTGCCGCACAGTTCGTGGCGCTTCAGATGATGCTGGAAAACGCGCCTGTGTTGATCGTCCTTGCCGCATCGCTTGCGGTCAATCTGCGCATGGCCATGTATTCTGCATCGCTTGCGCCCCATTTGGGCCCAATCAGCTGGTGGCGGCGCAGCGTCGTTGCATATTTCATGATCGATCAATCCTATGCCGCCTCGATCCTGAAATACGAACAGAAACCGGACATGTCGCATGCACAGAAATTTGCATATTACATGGGCGTTGCGACGCCCATCTGCCCGGCATGGTATATCGCAACATGGGCAGGGGCTACATTGGGCACGGCAGTGCCCGCTGGTTTGCCCATCGATTTTGTGGTGCCTATCACCTTTCTGGCGCTGATTGTGCCGATGTTACGCTCGTTGGCCCATGTGATCGCTGCGCTGGTATCGATTGTGGGCGTGCTGGTTTTCAGCTTTCTGCCATTCAACCTTGGGCTTCTGGTCGCGGCAGTGCTGGCCATGATGGCAGGGGCCGAAGTGGAACGCCGCATGGCGCGCACACGGGCCCCGTCATGAGTTTCACGACCACACAGATATGGAGTGTCATTGTCGGTCTGGGGCTTGGGTCTTATTTGCTGCGCCTGTCATTTCTGGGCATTATCGGCAACCGGGATCTGCCGGAATGGCTGTTGCGGCATTTGCGCCACACGGCCGTCGCCATCATGCCGGGCATGATCACGCCCCTGATCCTGTTCCCGCAAGCAGCGGGCGGCACATTGGACCCGGTGCGCATGATCGCCGCGCTTGCGACGGTTGCCATCAGCTTCTGGACGAAAAGCGCGGTTCTGACCATTTTTGGCGGTGCGGCGGTTCTATTCGCGCTGCATTTCGGCATCGGCTAGCACAGCACCGGGGTTCATGATTCCCTTTGGGTCCAATGCACGCTTTATGGCACGCATCGCGGCCAGTTTGACGGGATCGCCGTATTTTTCCAGATCTCCGGTTTTCAGCCGCCCGATTCCGTGTTCCGCACTGACCGACCCGCCCATCGCATGCACCAGATCATGCACACAGGCCTTGATACTGTCGCGCTGGTGTTCGTGCTCGGCACGGGTATGACCGTCTGCGGGAAAGACATTGTAATGCAGATTGCCATCGCCCAGATGGCCAAAACAATTCACCCTGTATGTGTCAATACCTGCCAGCGCAGGGCCAGCGCGGTCAATGAATTCGGGCACTGCGGACAAAGGCAGCGAAATATCATGGCTGGACACCGCGCCGATATGGCGGTTCGCTTCTGGAATGGATTCGCGCAAGTTCCAGAATTCGGCGCGCTGCCCCATATTCTGGGCAATCACCCCGTCACTGACCAAACCTGCCTCCAGCGCGTCGGCAAACAGGTCTTCCAGCGCCGCTGCAGGGTCAATCCCGTCAGGCAGGCCAAGATCGATCAGCACCATCCATTGCGGCGGCGTTACGAAGGGCTGGCGCACCTGCGGCATGGTCCGGGCCAGAAAATCCAGCCCCATGCCACCAATCAATTCAAACGCAGATATCCCTTCGGCCAGTCGTGCCTGGGCTAGTGCCAGAAGCGACAGGGCGGCTTCCGGGTCAGGCACCACCATGAAGGCCGCGCCCTGACGTGCAGGGCGCGCAAACAGGCGCAGACTGGCCGCAGTGATAACACCAAGCGTCCCTTCAGATCCGATCATCAGATTGCGCAGGTCATACCCGGTATTGTCCTTGCGCAAACGCTTCAGCCCGTTCCAGATGCGGCCATCGGGCATCACAACTTCCAACCCCAGCACCAGATCGCGCGCATTGCCATACCGCAGCACATTCACGCCGCCCGCATTCGTGGCCAACAGCCCCCCCACCTGCGCAGACCCCTCCGAGGCAAGCGACAACGGAAACACCCGCCCGATATCTTCCGCGGCCTTCTGCACATCGGCCAATATCGCGCCCGCTTCGGCAATCACCACATTCTCGCTGGGGTGAATGGACCGGATGCTGTTCATCCGCTCCAGCGACAGAACCAGCGGCACAACACCACCCGAAGCGACCTGCCCCCCCACAAGCCCCGTGCCCCCGCCATAGGGCACCACTGCTACCCCCGCGTCATTGGCGGCGCGCAAAATGACAGCGACCTCCTGCACATTGCGCGGACAGGCAATCGCGCCCGCCTGCCCCTGCCAACGCCCACGCGGTTCTTCAAGAAAGCGCAGTTCGGTGCTGCGCAATGTGCCTTGCGGCAGGTCTGCTGCCAGCCGGTCCAGAAATGTTCTGTCACAGGGAAACAGGGTCATCAGCGTCCTTCCTTACAATGCCGTGCCAACATCGCGGTCACATAAGGCCCGCGCGCGCAGCCCCGGGGGTGGGTGGGTGGGGCGCTGCGGGCGCGGGCCTTTTGGCCCTAACCAACATCCGTGCGCCCGCGCCTGTCATGGCGCAAATTGGCATATAACACATGATTGCGCCATCTGCCGTTGATCTGCAAATAGCTTTGCGCAACCCCTTCATACTTGAACCCCGACCGCTCCAACACCCCGCGGGACGCCGCGTTTTCTGGCAAACAGGCCGCTTCAATCCGCGACAGGTCCATCGCTGTGAACGCGTAATGCACCACAGCGGCAATGCTTTCGCGCATGAAGCCCTGCCGGGCATAGGGCGCCCCCACCCAATAGCCCAGCGTTCCCGCTTGCGCAGGGCCACGCCGGATATTGTCCAGCGTGATGGCCCCCAGAAGGCAGCCATCTTCGCGCCGGAAAATGAACAGCGGCAGTGCTGTATCCAGCTTCTCGCAGCGCGCGGCCCAGCTGACACGGTTGGTAAACGCACGCCGCGTCAGGTGGTCATCCGACCAAGTAGGTTCCCAAGGCGTCAGAAAGCCCGATGACTGCCTGCGCAATTCAGCCCATTGGCGGAAATCAGAATGCTGCGGCAAACGCAATGACAACCTGTCCGTGTCCAGCCGCAGCTTGCCGCGCAGCCCCAACATCAGGCAACCAGCCTCTGGCCAAGCTCTGCCAGTCGCGGCGCGCGTTCTATGGGTCCATACAGGGCCAGCGCCGTGCGGCTGTTTTGCAACAGGTCTTGCGCATGCGCGCGCGTGCCTTGCGCGGTCACTGCATCAATTCGCGCCACGGCTTCCGACAGGTCCGGCACGCGCCCCCAGATGGACAGCAGCTTGGCCAGCCGTTCGGCCCGCGCTGACGGGCTTTCCAACCCCATCAGCAACCCCGCTTTCATCTGTGCGCGCGCACGCGCGACTTCGGCCTCCGACAGATCATCGGCCGCGCGCTTCAATTCATCCATCGTCAGGCCCGCCAGATCAGCAATTTCATCTGCGCCGGTCCCTGCATAGATGGTGATCATCCCAGTGTCGAAATACGCGCCCGATTGTGCGAAAACCGTATAGCACAAACCGCGGTCTTCGCGCAGGCGCTGAAACAACCGCGACGACATGCCGCCGCCCAATGCGCCAGAAAATATTTGCGATGTGTAAAAATCATCGGCCCGGTAACTGGGCGCTTCCAGTGCGAAGGCAAAATGCGCTTGCTCCAGCGCGCGGGTTTCGCGCCGCTCGCCATTATGAAAGCGGGCGGGTTCTGCTGTCTGGAACAGCTTGGCCGCCAGATGCCCGAACAAGGGTTCTGCCAGACGCACCAGCATGTCATGGTCGACGGCCCCCGCTGCCGACAGGATCATCTGCCCCGGCCCGTAATGCGTGCCGACAAACGCGCGCAAATCCTCCTTGGCAAAGCCCGAGACCGCCGCACTCGGGCCAAGAATGGACCGCCCCAGCGCTTGCGATGGATAGGCCGCTTCCTGCAACCAGTCAAAAATCACATCATCGGGCGTGTCCAATGCCTGCCCGATTTCCTGCAGGATAACGCCGCGCTCTACTTCAATCTCGCGCGGTTCAAATGCTGGGTTCAGCACAATATCCGCCAGCACATCCAGCGCCAATGCCACATCGGCGCGCAGCACCCGCGCATAATAGGCCGTCATCTCGCGCGAGGTGTAGGCGTTGATATAGCCCCCCACATCTTCAATCTCTTCGGCAATCTGCAGCGCACTGCGCCGCGCCGTGCCCTTGAAGGCCATATGTTCCAGAAAATGCGCGACACCGTTTTGATGTGCGCCTTCATGGCGCGCGCCCGCTTCTATCCACAGCCCGATCGCTGCGGAGTCCAGCCCGGCCATGGGTTCTGTCACAATGCGGAACCCGTTGGCCAATGTGGTGACCTGAACACTCATGCGCGCAGATTCCCGCGAATATGCGCCTGCAGCTCCGCCAGATCACCGCTTAGCCGCGTTACACGTTCCGGGCGGTCGAACAGGTCAGCCATGCGTTCGGGCAGCGCGGGGCGGGTGCCCATGGCCGCTTCAACCGCATCGGGGAATTTGGCAGGATGCGCAGTTGCCAATGTGACCATGGGTGTTGCGGACATATGCTGTTGCGCCACATGCACACCGACTGCGGAATGCGGGCACAGAATTTCAGCCGTCTGGGCATAAATTTCCGAAATAGTGTGCGATGTCTGCCCTTCCGAGGCGCAGCCGGATGCAAACACTTCGCGCAGGAATTCCAGCGCCCCTTGACTGATATGGAACCCGCCACTGGTTTTCAGTTCATCCATAAGCTGCGCCACCGCCGCCCCGTCGCGCCCATATGCGTCAAACAATGCGCGTTCAAAATTGGAACTGACCTGAATATCCATCGACGGGCTGATGGATGGTTTGACCCCGTCTGTCACATACCCGCCCGACGTGATGGCCCGGTGCAGAATGTCGTTGTGGTTTGTGGCCACGACCAGTTTTTCAATCGGCAGGCCCATTTGCCGCGCGATATAGCCCGCGAACACGTCCCCGAAATTCCCCGTGGGCACCGTGAAGCTTACAGGGCGGTAAGGTGCCCCAAGGCTGACCGCTGCCGAAAAGTAATACACAACCTGCGCCAGAACGCGCGCCCAGTTGATGCTGTTGACGCCCGCAAGTTTCACACTGTCGCGGAACGCAAAATCATTGAACATATCCTTGACCAGCGCCTGACATGTATCAAAATCGCCATCGATTGCCAGTGCATGGACGTTCACTTCTGTGGGCGTGGTCATCTGGCGGCGCTGCACCTCGGACACGCGGCCATGCGGGAACAGGATGAACACATCCACATTGTTCAGCCCCTTGAATGCCTCGATGGCGGCGGACCCGGTGTCGCCCGATGTTGCGCCCACAATGGTAACCCTGTCGCGCGACCGCGCCAGCGCGGCCTGAAACAGCTGGCCAATCAGCTGCATTGCGAAATCCTTGAAGGCCAATGTCGGGCCGTGGAACAGTTCCAGCAGAAAGTGATTTGGCGCAAGCTGCTTCAGCGGCGCGCGCGCCGGATGGCCGAACCCCTGATAGGCCCGCGCAATCAGGCTGCGGAATTCATCATCCGCGAAGGTATCGCCAATAAACGGGCGCATGATGACATAGGCCTGTTCTTCATAACTCAGCCCGGCCAGTGACGCGATTTCCGCCTGCGTCATGGGGGGCACATGATCGGGCAAATACAGGCCCCCGTCACGGGCAAGCCCTGTCAACATCGTTGCTTCGAAATCCAGCGCGGGGGCTGCACCACGGGTTGAAATATATTTCATGTCCGGCCTGATCCTTGATCGCGTTGGCGCGTGATACGCCACAGAAAGAAGACTGTCATCCCCAGCCATGCAATCGCCATCAAAAACCACTGCACGGCATAGCCTAAATGGTTATCGGGCAAGCGCACCTCATAGACTGGGACAGGGGTTGCGGGGGGCATGGGTTCAGATGTGCGGCGCAGGACAACAAGCATTTCCTCAGCATTCAGCAATGCCGCCATCTGGCCCACATCGCGCGCGAAGAACAGGTTTCGTCCTGCGTCATAATCGGGTGTATAGGCATTCGCATCGCGCGGCCAGTGCAGGTTTCCCGCCAACTCCACATCGGCTGATTCGACCACAAGCCCCGGGCGCGCCGCTTCGGGCAGGAACCCACGGTCCACCATGACACGGCGCCCCCTGTCCGTTTCCAGAACCGAGATAAGATGAAAGCCCGGCCCCTGTGCCCGCTGCGCGGCCAGTGCAAAACTGTGGTCCTGCACAAAACGCCCCGACACCTCGACCGGCAGATACCGGTCCTGTTCAGGGTCCGGCGCGTCCGGCAGGGGCACAGGCGGCAGGAAAATCCGCGTTTCCATTTCGGCAATCAAGGCGGCCTTTTCTTCGGCGCGGGATAATTGCCACAGGCCAAGATTCACCAAAATTGCGGTGCCAATCAGCCCGAAAATGGCCGGAATAAGGATCTGCTTCAGCATTATGTTCCATTTCCCATAGGGAAAAGCGCGCGCCTTTCGGCCCGCGCTTTCTGGTTCCGGTGGTTGGCACTGTCAAGTGACGCGCCTATGCGCCCCACACATAGATTGACGCGAACAAGAACAGCCAGACCACATCAACGAAGTGCCAATACCATGCCGCCGCTTCAAAACCGACATGACGTTCTGCCGTAAAGTGCCCGGCGTAGACGCGCATCAGGCAAATCGCCAGAAAGATGGTTCCGACAACAACGTGAAAGCCGTGAAACCCTGTCGCCATGAAGAAGTTTGCACCATAAATATTTCCGGCGAACCCGAATGCCGCATGGGTATATTCATAAGCCTGCAGGAAAGTGAAAATCACGCCCAGACCAACGGCAATCCACAGGCCCATTTTCACATCGTCGCGTTTGCCGCCATGCACAAGGGCATGGTGCGCCCATGTTGCAGCACAGCCCGAAATCAGCAGGATCAGCGTGTTGATCAGCGGCAGGTGCCAAGGGTCGAATGTTTCAATACCTGCGGGCGGCCACGCACCGTCAATGGCGGGGCTAAGCCCTTCGGGGTGCATGGGATACAGCGCATGTTTGAAGAAACTCCAGAACCATGCAGCAAAGAACATCACTTCCGAAATGATGAACAGAATGAACCCGTAGCGCAGCCCGATTACAACAACCGGCGTATGGTCGCCCGAATGGCTTTCGACAACAACGTTCTTCCACCACTCGAACATCACATACAGCACGCCAACAAGGCCGATCAGGAACATCCATGGGCCGTTGTCATGCATCCACATGACTGCGCCAAACAGCATAACGAAGCCGGCAACAGCCCCCGCAAATGGCCAGATGGACGGCGGCAGAACGTGATAGTCGTGGTTTTTTTCATGCGCCATTGCGAAAGTTCCCTCGTATTGCTCGGTCTTATGCGCGAGTTCAGTTTGTCATTGCGGGTTCCGGGGCGACGTAATCCGCCGGAATATCCGTTGCGTGGAAGGTGTAGGACAGCGTTATTGTATGTGTGCCATGCGCATCCCTGTCGTCCAGTATCTCAGGATCGACAAAATATGTGACCGGCATCAGCACTGTTTCGCCCGGTTGCAGAACCTGCAACTCAAAACAAAAGCAGTCAATCTTGGTAAAATAGCGCCCAGCCTCGAAGGGGCTGACGTTGTAGCTGGCGGTTCCCGCAATGGGCGTATCAGTCGGGTTGTGCGCCTCGTAGAAGGCAAGGCCAACTTCACCGATCCGAATTTCGGACACGCGGTCAACAGGTTTGAAACTCCAGGGAAAGTCGCGCGCGACGGACGCATCGAAGCGCACACGCATGGTCTGGTCCAGCACAACCCCGGTTGACGCTGTGGCGGTGTTGGTGGTGCCACCATAGCCGGTTACACGGCAGAACAGGTCATACAGGGGCACCGCCGCCCAGCCCATCGCGCCCATGAACAACACGACACTGACAGTCTGAACTGTGGTTTTCTGTATGCCGGTCAATCGGTTCCAGAATGTAATCATCGTTGCTGATACCTTACATCATCAGGGTCAAGAACGGGCCTGTAGCTATGATCATAGGCTTGCAGGCTTGCGCCGCTTTGCACCTTGGCGATGGTCAGCCCGAACACCAGCGCGATGAATGCGACCAATACCACGGCCAGTCCAATATTGCGACCGGACCGGCGTTTGTGCAATTCGTGTTCGCGCGTAATCGCCATCAGAACAATTCCAATATTTTCAAGGGTGCTGCAAATTCTGCATAGGCGGGCAGATTGGACAGGGCCGCTTCGGCAAGAAACGCCCCGAAATGCAGAAACAAATACGCCAGCGAAAAGCGGAAAACCCGTTTTTCAACGGCGTAACCATCAGCTTCGGCCTGCCCCTCGGTGCGCCGCCAGATGGCCCACGCGCCTTGCAGGAACATGGCATTCAGGACCACCGCAAACGCCAGATACACAGGTCCACCAATGGATGTGAACCCGGCGGCAAGCACGAAGGGGACCAGCGCGACCGTATAGACCAGAATATGCGTTCGCGTGGCCTTGCGCCCGTGGGTGACAGTCAACATTGGCACATTGGCCTTGTGATAGTCACTTTTCATGAACAGCGCCAACGCCCAGAAATGCGGCGGCGTCCACATGAAAATCAGCATGAACATAAGGCAGGCTTCAAGGCTGATGCTGCCAGTCACCGCAACCCAGCCAATCATCGGGGGGAAGGCGCCCGCTGCACCGCCAATAACAATATTCTGTGGCGTGGCGCGTTTCAGCCACATTGTATAGATCACTGCGTAGAAGAAGATGGTAAAGGCCAGCAGCGCCCCCGCCAAGGCGTTGGTTGCCAGCCACAGCATGATGACCGAAATACCCGACAACGCAAGCCCCAGCGCCATAGCTTCGGGGGCTGTAACACGCCCGGCGGGAACAGGCCGTTTTGCTGTGCGCTTCATTACGGCGTCAATATCAGCGTCCCACCACATGTTCAGCGCGCCAGATGCCCCACCGCCCAGCGCGATGAAGATGATGGCCGCCAACGCCTCGATCGGGTGCAAGCCGCCGGGTGCGACAATCAGACCGACCAGCGCGGTAAACACCACCAACGACATGACACGCGGTTTCAACAGGGCAATATAATCGCCAAACCCTGCCTCCTTGTCGTCACTGTAGCTGATATCGGCGCGGATATCGGTCATTTGCTTCACCTGCTCGGGCGTGGCTGTCCGGCAACACTGCCGGACCTTGCTGACTTAGTTCGAAGAGGCAACCTGAACCGGCTGTTCCACCTGCGGGGCATCTGCAAACTGCGCACCCTGACGTTCCAGCCAAGCCAGATATTCTTCTTCGCTGACGACTTTTACGGTGATTGGCATATATGCATGCGAAATCCCGCACAGTTCGGAACACTGGCCGAAATAAATGCCCTCTTCCTCGGCATTGAACCACAGTTCCGCCAAACGACCGGGAACGCCGTCTTGCTTCACGCCGAATGCAGGAATTGTCCATGAATGGATCACATCAGCTGCAGTCACCTGCAACACAATGTTTTTGTTGACTGGCACCACCATGGCCGTGTCGGTGGCCAGCAGATACAGATCATCGGTATAGCCGTAATCTTCCAGTTCATCCCGCTCTAGCATGAACTGCGAAAATTCTACGCCATGGTCCACATATTCATAGCCCCAATACCATTGAAAACCCGTCACCTTGATGGTCACATCTGCCTCGGGCATGATTTGCTGATGGCGCAGCGCGGGGAAGGTAAACAGCGCGATGAACAGCAAAATCAGCGCGGGAACAACAGTCCACGCAATCTCGATCGGGGTGTTGTGCGTAAACCGTGCGGGTTCGGGGTTGGCCCGGCGGTTGTGAAACACGATCACCCAAATCAGCAATGCCGTTACAAAAATGGTGATCGGAACAATGATCCACAGCAGCATATCGTCCAGAAACCGCACTTCACGCGCCAATGCGGTGAACGGGGTCTGCAGCCCCGTGGCGTCCGGCACGGGCGCGCCCAGAACCGGCAATTGCGGTAACAAGTCGTCAGCTACGGCTTTTGTTGCAGCAGCAACCGACACGAACGCTGCGGTCATTGGCGTTATGACATTGAAAAGGCGCATATTTCTGTTCCCGTTCTTCTACGCGGCGATTCTGCCGCTTGCCGTGGCACACGCGCAATTCCTGCATGCCATGGAATCCCGTTGAGGTTTGTCTTTGTAAAATCATATTCCTGAACATAGAACAAGCAAAACGATGCGACAGAATGTCGTTTTTGATCCAGATCAACGACACCATATCAGGCTGTAGCGCAGTGCGGCATCCCCCTGACCCGGAAGGCTAAATATACATGAGTGATACAGATTTTCGCCCCTTCGACACCATGCTTGACGAAGCGCAGGCCCTGCGGGTGCTACAAGATGCCACAGCCGGTGCCGATGATGGCGAGTTGTTTTTGGAACGGCGTATATCGGAATCAATTGTGCTGGATGACCAGCGCATCAAGGCGGCCAGCTATAATGCCGCCGAAGGGTTCGGCCTGCGCGCCGTGCAAGGCGAGGTGACGGGCTACGCCCATTCCACCCATATGACGATGGACGCCCTGCGCCGCGCGGCCCAGACCACGCGCCTGGCGGTCGGCCATGGTGGCGGGGTTCTGGCAGATGCGCCCAGCCCTACAAACCAGCGCCTGTATACGGACGAAGACCCGATCGCGGGTGCAACTTTCGCCATCAAGCTGGACCTGCTGCGCGAGATTGACGACTTTCTGCGCGCACTTGACGCGCGGGTTGTTCAGGTGTCGGTGTCCATGGCCGCATCCTTGCAACAGGTGGAAATCCTGCGCCCCGAAGGACTGCGCCTGCGCGACACCCGCCCCATGAGCAGGCTGAACATATCGGTCATCGTGGAACAGGACGGGCGGCGGGAATCAGGCAGTGCAGGTGGCGGCGGCCGCGCAGGGCTGGACGGCGTGATGGCGCGTGATGTCTGGCAATCCATGGCACGCGAAGCACTGCGCATTGCGGTTGTGAACCTGCGCGCGGAACCCGCCCCCGCGGGCATTATGGATGTGGTGCTTGGCCCCGGCTGGCCGGGTATTTTGCTGCATGAAGCCATCGGCCACGGGCTGGAGGGGGATTTCAACCGCAAGGGCAGTTCCGCCTTCGCGGGCCTGATGGGCCAGCAGATCGCCGCCAAGGGGGTGACTGTGCTGGATGATGGCACCCTGCCTGACCGGCGCGGGTCCATCACCATAGATGACGAAGGCACGCCCGGTGCGCGCAATGTCCTGATAGAGGACGGCGTGCTGGTGGGCTATATGCAGGACCGCCAGAATGCGCGCCTGATGGGCGTGGCCCAAACAGGCAACGGGCGGCGCGAATCCTATGCTCATGCGCCCATGCCGCGTATGACCAACACTTACATGCAAGGCGGCAATGCCACACCCGCCGAAATTCTGGCCGACCTGAAGGATGGAATTTACGCCGTAGGCTTTGGCGGCGGGCAGGTGGACATAACAAACGGCAAGTTCGTGTTTTCCTGCACAGAAGCGTATCGAGTAAAGGATGGCAAGGTCGGCGCCCCTGTCACTGGGGCCACCCTGATCGGGGACGGGGCAACTGCGCTGACAAAAATACGCGCCATCGGCAATGATATGGCGCTTGATCCCGGCATGGGCACCTGCGGCAAGGCCGGGCAGTGGGTGCCTGTTGGTGTGGGCCAGCCGACACTTATGATTGGCGGCCTGACAGTCGGCGGCAGCGCAGGGTAAAACGGAAAACCTAAAAAAACCGAAAAAAGATGTCGAAGGGGTGCGAATCTTTACAGTCTTTTAACTATCACAGTGCAGATTAAGGCAAGAATGAGGCGAGGTTGACCGGATGGCGAAAGATTTGTTTTCTTCTCACCCACCCTTCACCCCACCCACGAAGGAAGAAGACAGGCTGTCCTGGCTTCGCCTCATTCGATCTTCCCGTGTGGGGCCATCCACGTTTTTCCGCCTTTTGTCGGAATACGGCACCGCAGAAGCGGCGCTGGACGCCCTGCCAAAAATTGCGCAGGCTGCCGGGGTTGAGACCTACACCCCGTTCCCTGCAGACAAGGCGCGGGCTGAAATCGACCTTGCGCGCGCCAAAGGCGCGCGCATGCTTTGCTTTGGCACCGACGCGTATCCCGCGACGCTGGCCAGCATCAACACCCCCCCACCTGTGCTGTGGTGCATGGGAAAACGCGCGCCCATTCTGCGCCCCATGGTCGCCATTGTCGGCGCGCGCAATGCGTCCAGTCTGGGCACGCGCATGGCCCGCACCCTGGCCGAAGGGCTGGGGCATGAAGGATATACCATCGTATCGGGCCTGGCGCGCGGGGTGGATGCCGCCGCCCACCATGCCAGCCTGAAAACCGGCACAATTGCCGTGATGGGCGGCGGGGTCGATGTGATCTACCCGACCGAAAACACTGTGCTTGCCGCGGCAATTGCCGATCAGGGCCTGCGCCTGTCCGAAGCGCCCATGGGCCTTTATCCGCAAGCGCGAAATTTCCCACCGCGAAATCGCATCATTTCCGGTCTGGCGCTGGCTGTGGTGGTGGTGGAAGCCGCGGAAAAATCCGGCACGCTGATCACGGCGCGCGACGCGCTGGACCAGGGACGCGAAATCATGGCCGTGCCGGGCCATCCCGTGGACGGGCGCGCAGGCGGCTGCAACGGGCTGATCCGCGACGGCGCCACACTTGTGCGCCATGTGGATGATATTCTTGAAGTATTGCAACGCTTGCAGGATCATCCACCCGAACCCGCCATGCCCAATGCGGCCCAAACGCGCGGGGTGCAAACGGACCAAAGCGCACGCCACGAAAGCCGGCCTGCTGGCAACGCCGCCGCGCACATGTCCCCCCCCCGTGAAACAGGCAATGTCCCGGCGCTGGATGCCCGCATCCTAGCGCTTCTGGGCCCCACCCCCACAGCCGAAGACCAGCTTATCCGCGATTTGCAAATGTCAGCATCGCAAATCTCGCCGGTGTTGGTGACATTGGAACTGCAAGGCGCGGTGCAACGCCACCCTGGCGGATTGGTCAGCAGACCACAGGCACGGCATTAGAATGTGCAGTGTTCGCCGGCAGTCAGGCGATCCTAGCTAATCCTTTTGGACCGCATGTTTTCTTGTGCAGCGCCAGTTCCCGCTTTTACGCGGCACGGCCCCGCAGCAAGCACACGCGCAAGCAGTATTTGCAGCGCGGCATACCCGACGCAGTTTAGCGCAAACTTCTGCACCCTATGACCGCTGCATTGACATTCCTGCCCCTGCCCTCACATTAAGGCCAACCCGCGCAACCCCGCCCGGACAAGGATAAACCGAGGAATTTTATGGCAGTCGTCGTCGTCGAATCGCCCGCCAAGGCCAAGACAATCAACAAATATCTGGGGCCGGGCTACACGGTTCTTGCGTCTTTCGGCCATGTCCGCGACCTGCCCCCAAAGGATGGGTCCGTCGACCCCGAACATGATTTTGAGATGAAATGGGAGGTCGCCAGCGATTCCCGCAAGCATGTAAAGGCCATCGCCGACGCGCTGAAAATCGACAATGAGCTGATCCTTGCAACCGACCCCGACCGCGAGGGCGAGGCAATCAGCTGGCACCTGACCGAAGCGCTGGAAAAATCCCGCGCCATCAAGAAAACCACGCCCGTCAAGCGCGTGGTGTTCAACGCCATCACCAAAGCCGCCGTGACCGAGGCCATGAAAAACCCGCGCGAAGTGGACATGCCACTGGTGCGCGCCTATCTGGCGCGGCGCGCGCTGGATTATCTGGTGGGGTTCAACCTGTCGCCTGTGCTGTGGCGCAAACTGCCGGGCGCGAAATCGGCGGGGCGGGTGCAATCGGTTTGCCTGCGCCTGATTGTCGAGCGCGAGATGGAGATCGAGGCCTTTCGCGCGCAGGAATACTGGTCGGTCACCGCAGGTCTGACCACACCGCGCGGCGTGGACTTCAGCGCCAAACTGGTCAGTTTCGCAGGCAAGAAGCTGGACAAGTTCGATCTGGCCACATCGGAAGCCGCCGAACTTGCGGTGCAGGCCGTCCAGTCGCGCGATCTGACCGTCACATCGGTTGAGGCAAAGCCCGCAAGCCGCAACCCGTCGGCCCCTTTCATGACATCGACCTTGCAGCAAGAAGCCAGCCGCAAATTTGGCATGGGCGCAAAACACTGCATGTCCACCGCCCAGCGCCTGTATGAAGCGGGCCACATCACCTATATGCGGACCGATGGCATTGACATGGCCCCCGAGGCCGTGATGGCCACGCGCGATGTCATCAAGGACCGCTACGGCGCGGAGTATGTGCCCAAATCGCCCCGCATGTATAAAAACAAGGCCAAGAACGCACAGGAAGCGCATGAATGTATCCGCCCCACGGAAATGGCCACCAGCCCCGACCGGCTGAAGATCACTGACAACGACCAGCGCAAACTGTATGACCTGATCTGGAAACGGACCATTGCCTGCCAGATGGAAGCCGCGCGTCTGGAACGCACCACAGTTGATATTGGCAGCCGCGACGCGCAAGTGGGCCTGCGCGCCACGGGCCAGGTTGTGCTGTTTGACGGTTTCCTGAAGGTCTATGAGGAAGGGCGCGATGATGTTGTCGATGATGACGACAAGCGCCTGCCGCAAATGGCCCAGGGCGATGCGCTGGCCAAGCGGTCCGTCACGCCCGAGCAGCATTTCACCCAGCCCCCACCCCGCTATACCGAGGCCACGCTGGTCAAGCGCATGGAAGAACTGGGCATCGGTCGCCCGTCCACCTATGCCAGCATTGTCACCACAATTCAGGATCGCGGCTATGTCCTGAAGGACAAAAACCGCCTGATTGCGCAGGACAAGGGGCGCTTGGTCACCATCTTCCTTGTCAATTATTTCAAGCGTTATCTGGAATATGATTTCACCGCCGCACTGGAAGAACAGCTTGACGATGTGTCGGCAGGTGAACGCGATTACAAGGAAGTGCTGGAACGGTTCTGGCGCGATTTTTCCGCCGCTATCGCGGAAACATCGGACCTGCGCATAACGGAAGTTCTTGAAAAAATTGACGAGGTTTTGGCCCCGCACCTATATCCGCCGCGCGAGGATGGCAGTGACCCGCGGTCTTGTCCCAAATGCGGGGCTGGCCGGTTGAACCTGAAAACGGCACGTTCCGGCGGGGCCTTCATCGGGTGCAACAACTACCCCGAATGCCGCTACACCCGCCCCCTTGCAGGCGAGGATGGCGGCAATGCCGAACTGGCGGGTGATGGCAAGCTGCTGGGCCATGATGCTGGCGACCCCATTTCGCTGCGCACGGGACGTTTCGGCCCCTATGTGCAGCGCGGCGAAGCCACCACCGAAGACCCCAAGCCGCCGCGCGCATCGCTGCCCAAAGGCTGGGAGGTGGACAGTATCGATCTGGACCGCGCGCTGATGCTGTTGTCGCTGCCGCGCCCTGTCGGCCCCCACCCCGAAGATGGCGAATTGATCGAGGCCGGGATCGGGCGCTATGGTCCGTTTGTCAAACATGGCAAGAAATATGCCAACCTGCCAGATGTGGACGAAGTGTTCATCATTGGCATGAACCGCGCAGTCGAGGTGCTGGCCGCCAAGCAGACACGCGGGCGCACTGCGGCAGAACCCCTGAAAACACTGGGCATGCACCCTGATGGCGGGGAACTGGCCGTGATGAAAGGGCGCTATGGCCCCTATGTCAAATGGGAAAAGGTCAATGCGACATTGCCCAAGGATATGGAACCGGACACAATAACGCTGGATCAGGCGGTCGAACTGGTCAACGCGAAGGCCGCGACCAAACCCAAGGCGAAGAAAGCGGCAGCAACCAAAAAACCCGCAGCCAAAAAGCCTGCCGCCAAAAAATCCAGCCCGAAGGCGAAAGCCGCAAAATCAGGCAGCACAGAATGAATGCGCAGCGCATGCCAACTGCACCAAAGGTTGACTTCACACCAAGGCCGCGCCATCAGTTTGGCCAGATTATGAACGAGGGAGTGACGCAATGAAAAAGGTTTACGGCTCTGCCACCGAGGCCCTTGACGGGTTGTTGTTCGACGGAATGACCATTGCGGCAGGCGGTTTTGGCCTGTGCGGTATTCCCGAACTGCTGATTGATGCAATCCGCGATGCGGGCACCAAGGACCTGACCATCGCTTCCAACAACGCGGGCGTCGATGATTTCGGGCTGGGCGTGCTTCTGAAAACCCGTCAGGTCCGCAAGATGATGTCATCCTATGTCGGCGAGAATGCGGAATTCATGCGCCAGTATCTGTCGGGCGAATTGGAACTGGAATTCAACCCGCAAGGCACGCTGGCCGAACGCATGCGCGCAGGTGGCGCGGGGATACCGGGCTTTTATACCCGCACCGGCGTTGGCACCCAGATCGCTGAAGGCAAGGAACACAAGGAATTCGGCGGCGAAACCTTCATTCTGGAACGTGGCATTGTCGCTGACCTGTCGATCGTCAAGGCATGGAAGGCCGACACCACCGGCAATGCGATTTTCCGCAAGACCGCGCGCAACTTCAACCCGCCTGCCGCCAAATGCGGCAAGGTTTGCGTGCTGGAGGTCGAGGAAATCGTGGAACCCGGAACCCTTGATCCCGATCACGTGCACCTGCCCGGCATCTATGTGAACCGCCTGATCCAGGGGCAGCACGAAAAACGCATCGAACAGCGCACCACGCGCGCTGCCTGATAGTGGCGCAGGGGGCGGGCATGGGAAAAGCGCAACGCCTGAACATAACGTCTACGGGGCCATGAGTGACATGGCCCCGCCCAATTTCCTGTTCATTATTGGAACTGCAAAGGCTGGCACATCTGCGTTGGCAAATTGGTTGGGCGCGCGCGATGACATGGTCCTTGGCAAGATCAAGGAACCCCGCACTCATTCGAATATGGACCAGACGATATGGGACGGCCCTGCCGCAGCGGAATTCAGGCAAACAATTCTGACGGATGCGCGCAGTTATGCCCAGAATTTCGCCCATAAACCCGAAGCGGCATGGGCCATTGACGCATCGACCGATTATTTGTGGTGTCCCGCCTCGCCCGGGATGCTGGCTGATTTCGCCAGAACACGACGCTGCAAGTTCATTTGCCTGACGCGCGATCCTGTTGCGCGCACCATTTCACAATATCGCCACACCCTGCGCCTTGGCACGGCGGAAACGCTGAAGCAGGCGCTGGACCGCGAAGCCGCGCGCATCAAGATGCATTGGCAGCCATTGTATTGGCATATCCGGCGCAGCCACATTGAACGCAACATTCAAACTTATGCTGATCTGTTCGGGGATGATCTGCTGATTCTGGATTATGACGATCTGCAAGACCCCAACACGGTGCTTGCCCGCGTTGCCGGATTTTTGGAAGTGCCCGTCCAGCCGTTGCGTGGGCAGTCGCAATACAACACAACATTGTTGCCCCGGAACCGCCTTGTGGCCGCGCTTTACAAAAACGCAGGCATGCGCGACACGCTGCGTAATCTGGTTCCAGCCCCCTTGCGCAGCCGCTTGCGCGCGCTTGGCCACACAACACGCCCTGTTCAGGTCAGCGAGAAGGAAAAACACCTTGTGCTGACAGTGCTGAAGGACGAAATTGCGGCTTGCATTACCAACCCGCTTATACCAACCCAAAACTGGCGCAGCGCGCAGGCGCTTGATGCATCCACCGCCACAGACAATCATGGCCTGCTGAAAAAATGGAGGAAAAATGCCCTGGGATCGTAATCAGATGGCCGCGCGTGCGGCGCAGGAACTTCGGGACGGGATGTATGTGAACCTTGGGATCGGCATTCCGACACTGGTTGCAAATTACATCCCCGAAGGCGTAAGCGTCACCCTGCAATCGGAAAACGGGATGCTGGGAATCGGCCCCTTCCCCACCGAGGATGAGGTCGACGCAGACCTGATCAATGCAGGCAAACAAACCGTAACGGCCCTGCCGCATACGGCCTATTTCGACAGTGCCGAATCCTTCGCCATGATCCGCGGTGGCAAAATCAACATGGCAATCCTGGGCGCGATGGAAGTTGCCGAAAACGGCGATATCGCAAACTGGATGATTCCGGGCAAACTGGTCAAGGGCATGGGCGGCGCGATGGACCTTGTTGCCGGGGTGGAACGCATTGTGGTGGTCATGGATCACACCAACAAATCGGGCGAGTCGAAACTGCTGACGGCCTGCACTCTGCCGCTGACGGCCCAAGGCGTGGTCAAGCGCATCATCACCAATCTGGGCGTTCTGGATGTGGTCGAAGGTGGGTTGAAAATCATCGAATGCGCCGATGGTGTCAGCGAAGATGACATCCGCAACGCGACCGAAGCAAAGATTGTGAACTGACAGAACAAAGCCGGACGGCGCTGGCGCATTGCAGGGCCGCCCCGCCCCCGGCGCAGGATTACGCCCAATCAGGCTTGCGTTTTTCCAAAAAGGCAGAAATCCCTTCCTCTGTGTCGCGCCACAGCATGTTTTCCACCATGACCTGTCCGGCATGTGCATAGGCGTCTGCCAGCGTCATTTCGGCCTGCGCATAGAATGCCTGTTTGCCGATCTTGACAGCAGGGGCCAGTTTTTCAGCAACTTTCTGCGCAAGCGCCATGGTCTGAACCTCCAACTGGGCGGCGGCAACAACATGATTGACCAGCCCCAACTCAGCCGCGCGGGCGGCATCAATGAACTGTCCGGTGGTCAGCATTTCGAATGCCGTCTTGCGGGGAATATTGCGTGTCAGCGCAACCATGGGGGTGGAACAGAACAGCCCGATATTCACGCCATTCACGCCGAATCGTGTTCCTTCTGCCGCTACGGCCATATCGCAACTGGCCACAAGCTGGCACCCGGCGGCAGTTGCAATGCCATGCACTTGCGCAATGACAGGTTGCGGCAATGCGGGAATCATCTGCATCAGGCTTGAACAGCGCGCAAAAAGATCCGCGAAATACGCCGCGCCCCTGTCCGGCGCGGCCCGGCCCGCCTGCATTTCCTTCAGGTCATGACCTGCGCAAAATGCCTTGCCCGCGCCAGACAGAACAATCACCCTGACGCCGGGTTGCTGTGATACCGCATCAAGCTGCGCAGCCAACGCAGCCAGCATCGCATCTGACAACGCATTCAGGTTGGCAGGGGAATTCAGCGTTATCCGCGCAATCCCTGCCGTTACGTCACATTGAACAATTGCATCGCTCATCTTGTCATTCCTCCCGTGCTGCGTTGACTATAGCGACAACAGGGACGCAGGCAAAAGTCAAACAGAACAGGGGACAGGCATGGAAATGAACCGCGAAACACTGACTGAATTTCTGAAATCCGAATTCCGCCAAGTCGCTGACATGTTTGCAATCGAGGATGTCGGACAGCGCGCTGTCACTGTGCGCCTGCATAACGACGACCGCCATCTGCGGCCCGGCGGCACAGTTTCGGGGCCAGCCATGTTTGCCTTGGCTGACGTGTCTGTCTATCTGGCCATCCTGTCCATGATCGGGCCAAAAGCGCTTAGCGTCACCACGAATTGTTCCATCGACTTCATGCGCAAACCCGCTGCGGGGGTGGACCTGATCTGTCAGGCCCGCATCCTGAAACTGGGGCGTATTCTGGCTGTCGGGGAATGCTTGTTGTTTTCCGAAGGGCTGCAAGACCCTGTAGCGCGCGCATCGTTGACCTATTCCATCCCACCAGACCCTCGCTGACCAACGGTTCGGCATTGCGCCACCAGGCCAGAACGGTCCCCGCGCGCGCCAGTCGCAAGGCCACTGACGCATGTCAGGGGCCGGTTGGGCGGGCGGGTGGGCGACTGGCGCGCGCGGGGACCGTTCTGGCCAAGGACGCACGCGCTTGCTATGACACCCGGACACGCAAACCGAGGACTCCATGACCCCCGCCGCCCGCTTGCAAGCTGCCATTGACATACTGGACCGAATTTTGTCCGGCACCCCCGCCGAACAAGCCCTGACAGGCTGGGCCCGCAACAGCCGGTTCGCAGGCGCAAAGGATCGCGCCGCCATCCGCGACCATGTCTTTGATTGTTTGCGCTGCAAGCGTTCATTCGCCCATCTGGGCGGCGCCGAAAGCGGGCGGGGGCTTGTGTTGGGCTTGCTGCGCGCACAGGGCATCGACCCCGAACCGCTGTTCACCGGACAGGCCTATGCACCCGCCGCCTTGACCGCGGAAGACATGCGTCAGCCTGCCAACGCCATGTCTGACACCATCGCGCTGGATTGCCCGGACTGGATTGCCGATGATTTGCGCCGCAGTCTGGGACTCAATTTCCCGGCGGTCCTGCAGGCGCTGCAAGAACGTGCGCCGGTCTATCTGCGTGCCAATCTGGCACGCACCACCCGTGCGCAGGCAGCGCGACTGCTTGAACATGACGGTATCATCACAAAACCCCATCCACTGGCGGGGACAGCGCTGGAGGTTGTGGAAAACGCCCGTCGCGTGCGTCAATCCGATGCGTTTACCACTGGCTTGGTCGAATTGCAGGACGCCGCATCGCAGGCCGTTGTGAACGCTGTTCCCCTGACTGACGGCGCGCGCGTGCTGGATTACTGCGCAGGCGGCGGGGGCAAATCACTGGCACTTGCCGCGCGCGGGGCGCATGTGACCGCCCATGACGCCAACCCCGCCCGCATGAAGGATATTCCCCAGCGCGCGCAACGCGCAGGTGCCCGTATTGACATGACACAAACGCCCGAAGGGCTGTTCGACATTGTGGTAACAGATGTGCCCTGTTCGGGGTCTGGCAGTTGGCGGCGCGCACCTGCGGGCAAATGGTCGCTTGACCGCGCCGCGCTTGAGTCCCTTCTGCAAGTGCAGGGAGAAATCCTAAAGCAGGCTGCCGGGCATCTCAAACCGGGCGGCGTCCTTTGCTACATGACATGCTCCCTGCTGGACGTGGAAAATGCGGATCAGGTGACCCGGTTTTTGGCCCATGCACCCCAGTTTTCCCCAGTGGCGCAAAAACAGTTTACGCCGTTGGACGGCGGCGACGGCTTTTTTCTGGCAGTGCTGCAACACTCAGGCTGAAATCCGTTGCAGCCATGCAACCAAAAGTTGAAGTTTCATTCAAGGCTTTGGTAACCAATTCTAAAGTCTCTTGTTCTTAGAATAGCTTTCAACGTCGCGTTTCATCACATGCAATATGCATGGCCCCATTTGGCAGAACAAAATGCATCTTGTAGCCGAATTTCGACCGCGCCATCTGCTTTTGCTCGCTGTGGCGGGGGTGGCAATCAGCGCCGGTGCCGTGGCAGGTCTGCGCGGGACAGTCTGGTTTACACCGGCACTGGCCATCGGGGCGTCATTGGGCATGGCGGCCCTCCTGCTATGGGCGGGTCGCAGTTTCGCAAAGCTGTTGCAGGCCCATGAACACAAGGCCATCCGGGCGCTACTGGACAATTCCGAAACATCTTGCTTTGTGGTGTCGGGCAGGGACCAAACCATTGCATGGCAAAATCGCGCTGCCACCGCGACATTTGGGCCATTGGCCGACCTTGGGGCATTGCTGGGCAATTACTGTGCCACGCCAACCAATGTGATCATGCAACTGCATGATCAGGCCAGCGCGCGCGGACATGCCACCAAAGACCTAAGCATCGGGGCGCAGCCCTGCCGTGTCGAAGTCATCTTGACCGATGGGGGCAATTTCCTGTGGCGCATTCCCCCTGACACTGTCAGTCAAGTCCAGTCTGACTTGCCATTGGAATGGGCGCGATGTGACCCAAGCGGGCGCATTTTGCACCTTTCACCTTTGCTTGCGGCCCATTTCGACACAGCGCCAAAACATATTGGCGACCTTGTCAAACCCGCCATGCCGGACGGAAACCACCCCGCACAGGTTCAGTTGGCCAACACATCGATTGACCGCCTTGCCTGTCGGGTGCCCTATGGCCCTGCGGAACAGGCCATCATCTTTCTGCCCGCACAGCCCGCGCCTGCATCGCCCGCAGGGGCGGAGATTTCCATGAACCAACTGCCCGTGGCCATTGCCCATATCGCGCCCGACGGGCATATCGCCTATGCCAACCGCGAGGCGCGCCGCCTTTTGCACCTGAACGCACAACAGGAAATCTTGTTCAGTGACCGCCTTGAGGGGCTTGGCAGACCCATCTATGAATGGATGGAGGATGTGCGCTCGGGGCGGCTGAAACGCAGCACAGAAGTCATGCGTCTGGTCCGCCATGGCGAGGAAACCTACATTCAGGTATCGCTTCGGGCGCTGTCATCCGGTCCAGCAGGGTATACTTTGGCCGTGATGAACGATGCAACAGAACTGAAATCGCTGGAAGCGAAATTCACGCAAAGCCAGAAAATGCAGGCAATCGGGCAGCTTGCCGGTGGGGTCGCGCATGATTTCAACAATCTGTTGACCGCCATATCAGGGCATTGCGAACTTATCCTGATGCGCCATGACAGCAGCGATGTTGATTACCCGGACCTGATGCAAATCCAGCAAAACAGCAACCGCGCGGCAGCGCTTGTGCGCCAGTTGCTGGCATTTTCCCGCAAGCAGACGCTGCAGTTTGAAACGCTGGACCTGCAGGCGGCGCTGGCTGAACTGGTGCATCTGCTCAACAGGTTGGTGGGGGCCAAGATCACGCTGTCATTGCGCTTTGCCGAACAGACAATCAACATCCGTTCGGACAGGCGCCAGTTCGAACAAATTCTGGTCAATCTGGTGGTGAATGCACGCGACGCCATGCCGCTGGGCGGCGAGGTGGTGATCGAAACCGCGATACAGAAACTGCCCAAAGGGCTTTGTCGTGATCAGGCCACATTACCGCCGGGCGACTACGCCGTGATTGAAGTACGCGATAAGGGTCAAGGTATTCCCAAAGCCAACCTGTCCAAACTGTTTGAACCCTTCTTCACAACCAAGCGCCAGGGCGAGGGGACCGGGCTGGGCCTGTCCACGGTCTATGGTCTGGTCAAGCAAATGGGCGGTTTCATCTTCATCGACAGCGAAGAGGGCACCGGCACCACTGTCAGCCTGTATTTCAAGCCACAAGCCGCCACCACGCAACCACAAAAAACCCGCCCGCCTATACCCTCAGTGGCCGCACAACCCCTGCGCCCCCGCAGCCTTGTGCTGCTGGTCGAAGATGAAGCGCCGGTCCGGTCCTTCGCGGCACGCGCGCTGCAACTGCAGGGCCACCGCGTGCTGGAAGCAGAATCAGGCGAGGCCGCCTTGAAAATTCTTGCCGATGGCGAAATCTGCCCTGACCTGTTCGTGACCGATGTTATCATGCCCGGCATTGACGGGCCGGGTTGGGTCAGCAAAATCAGGCCCAGCTACCCGCGAACCCCCGTCGTTTTCATGTCTGGCTATGCCGAAGACAGCCGGTCTGCCGCGCAGGCGCGCATAGAAAATTCAGTATTTCTGGCAAAACCGTTTTCGCTCAGCGACTTCACCTCAACAGTGAATGCACAGCTTTTGCAACATGCGGGCAGCGACGGATAACCCCTCGGCGCGCGGCCTTTTGCCCCCGCAGCATGCTTTCAGATTGCATCATGCGGGGTGGCCCTTTACGGTGATGGCATCCCCGCCATGACCCGGCTATGTCAGGACCGTGGTGTGATTACATGCTTTTTCCATCAGGATAACCATGACCGACCAGACCCACCGCCTTAGTGCCGCTGAAATCCAGCATGCCATCGACACCAAGACCAAACCTTTGGGCGCCTTGGGGCGCATTGAAACGCTGGCGGCCCAGATTGCGGCATTCCGCAACAGCCTGACACCGCGCATGGACAGCTGCGTTCTGACAATCTTTGCCGCCGACCATGGCATCGCGCATGAAGGTGTGTCCGCCTATCCGCAGGAAGTGACAGCACAGATGATGCTGAATTTCCTGTCAGGCGGGGCCGCGGCGAATGTGTTTGCCACGACCCTGAACATTCCGGTGCAGGTGGTCGATGCAGGTGTGGCCGGTGACGCCATCACCCACCCCAAACTGATATCGCGCCGCATCGCCGCAGGCAGTGCCAGTTCGCTGACGGGTCCGGCGATGACCGCAGCGCAACTGGCGCAGGCCCTTGCGCATGGCGCAGATATTGCCCGCACCACCAGCGCGGATGCGCTGGCTTTTGGGGAAATGGGCATCGCAAACACCGCGACCGCCAGCCTTTTGCTGCATAAACTGTCGGGCTTGCCGTTGGCTGATCTGGTGGGGCGGGGCACCGGATTGACGGATACAGCCCTGGATCGCAAACGCCGCATTCTGGAACGTGCCGCCGCGCGCTGCCCCGACAAACTGGACCCGGACACCATTCTGGCCGAATATGGCGGTTTTGAAATTGCCATGATGGCGGGCGCGATGCAGGAGGCCGCAGAAACGGGACGGCTGGTTCTGGTGGACGGGTTTATTGCCACTGCCGCAGCGGCGGCGGCGCTGGCGCGTGCGCCGCATATTCGCCCTGCCATGATATTTTGCCACTGTTCACAAGAAGCAGGCCATCGCGCTGCACTGGACTGGCTGGGCGCCGATCCGTTGCTGGACCTGGACATGCGACTGGGCGAGGGGACGGGCGCAATTCTGGCGTGGCCGCTGGTGCGGGCGGCGGCGGCCATGCTGTGCGACATGGCCAGTTTTGAAAGCGCTGGCATAAGCACAGGCTGACATCATGGCCCCGTTGCGCGACATCGCCGCCGAATCCGCGTTGGCGCTTCAGTTCCTAAGCCGCCTTCCAGTTGGGGGCAGGACCATCTACAGCCCGGAACGCTGGGCGCGCATTCCCTGCTGGTTTGGCATGGTGGGGCTGGTTCTGGGGCTGCTGGCGGCGGCGGCGTTGTGGCTGGGCGCAGCGGTTTTGCCACAACCCGTGGCTGTGGTGCTGACACTTGGGCTTATGGCGCTGGTCACCGGCGGCCTACATGAAGACGGGCTGGCCGATGCTGTGGATGGCATGGGCGGCGGCCGCACACCGGAACGCGCCCTGGAGATCATGCGCGACAGCCATATTGGCAGCTACGGGGTGCTTGCGCTGGTCATGGCGGTGTTATTGCAAGCGGCCTGTCTGGCGCATATGCCATTGGCATGGGCCATGGGGGCACTGGT
This sequence comes from Roseinatronobacter sp. NSM, assembly GCF_052379845.1. Taxonomy (NCBI): domain Bacteria; kingdom Pseudomonadati; phylum Pseudomonadota; class Alphaproteobacteria; order Rhodobacterales; family Paracoccaceae; genus Roseinatronobacter; species Roseinatronobacter sp. NSM. The sequence continues at coordinate 70,230 of NZ_JBQTCF010000002.1, forward strand.
TCTGGCGCATGTGTTCAGCCGGTCGGTCATGGCGCTGGCCCTGGGGCAAGGGCGGTATCTGCGCCCGCGCGGGGCGGGAACGGGCCTAGACCGCCCCCTTGGCCCCAAAGGACTGGTTTTGACGCTGGCCGCAATATCATGCGCAATGGGGGTTGGTTTTATGCTGGCCCTACCTGCGGTGGCCATGGTGCTGGCCATGGTCATCAGCGCAGGCGGGGCCGGGCTGTGGCTGCACCTGACACGGCGCAAAATACAGGGCGATACAGGCGACACGCTGGGCGCTGCACAAATGATTTCGGCCACTGCCTGCCTGATCGGGCTTGTGGCATGGCTATGATATTGCTGCGCCACACCCGGCCCGACGTGGCCCCCGGCATTTGCTACGGGCGCAGTGATCTGGGGCTTGCGCCGTGCTTTGGAGATGCGGCGCAAACTGTCAGTCAAACCCTGCCAGATGTGGCGCGCATTGTATCTTCGCCGTTGTCGCGGTGTTTGCGGCTGGCCAGACATGTGGCGCAAGCACGCGCGCTGCCCCTGACCATTGACCCGCGCCTGAGTGAAATGGATTTCGGCACATGGGAAGGACAACCCTGGGAGGATATTCCCCGCGCGCAGCTGGACGCATGGGCGCGCGACATTCTGCACGCCCGCCCCCATGGTGGCGAAACGGTTGCCGCGCTGCGTGACCGCGCGCTGGCCGCGCTGCGCGACCATGCCGTCCCTGCCACACTGGTTGTCACGCATCATGGCGTTATCAAATGCGCGCGCAGCCTGATCATGGGCAATGATGCGTGGCAGTCAAACCTGCCATTTGGCCACTGGATCACGATTGCCCCGCAGGTGTTTCTTGATGCACCATGACCTGACGCTCATCCTTGGGGGGGCGCGGTCTGGAAAAAGCGCCTTGGCCGAACGCGAAATCACGGCCCTGCCCGCGCCGTGGCACTACATCGCCACAGCGCAAGCGTTTGACGATGAGATGCGCGACCGCATCCGCCATCATCAGGCCCGGCGCGGCAACGGTTGGCACATATATGAAGACCCGTTTGATCTGGCCCAACGCCTGAGCACCCTGCCCGATGGCGCGCCGGTGCTGGTGGATTGCCTGACCCTGTGGCTGACAAACCACCTGCTGGCCGATCACTGCCTGCAAGCGCAATATGACGCGCTGGAAATTGCCCTTCTGGCGCGCAAGGGACCGGTCTGGCTGGTATCCAACGAGGTGGGGCTTGGCATTGTGCCCGACAACGCGCTTGCGCGCAGGTTCCGTGACGAAGCGGGGCGGCTGAACCAACGCATGGCCACCCTTGCCACCCGCGTCATTTTCGTGGCCGCTGGCCTGCCGCTGCAATTGAAGGGGGCTGCACGCCCCCCTATGATGGACCCATGACACAAACACCCCGCTTCATTCACCTGCGAACACATACCGAATATTCCCTGCTGGAAGGGGCCTTGCCGCTGAAAAAGCTGGTCAAGGATTGCGCCGCACAAGGCATTCCCGCCATCGCCGTCACTGACACGGATAATATGTTTGCGGCGCTGGAATTTTCGGTGCTGGCGTCGGGGTCCGGCGTGCAACCCATTCTCGGGTGTCAGATTTCCGTGGCCTATGACCCGCCCGCGCCGGGGGAAAAGCTGCGCATGCCAGCCCCTGTTGTGCTGCTGGCGCAGTCCGAGGCGGGCTATATGAGCCTGATGAAACTGAATTCCTGCCTGTATCTGCCCAAGGACCGGCCCGTGCCACAGGTCACGCTGGAAGAACTGGAACAGCATTCAGACGGGCTGATCTGCCTGTCTGGCGGGGCTGAAGGGGCGGTGGGCAAACTGGTCCAGACCAACCAGATGCCCAAGGCCCGCGCGCTGATGGAACGGCTGGCGGCCACCTACCCCAACAGGCTATATGTCGAATTGCAGCGCCACGCGGGCGAAGACGGCCAGATGATGGAAGCCCAGCGCGTGACAGAACGCCCCTTCGTGGAAATGGCCTATGACATGGGGCTGCCGCTGGTGGCCACAAATGATGTCTATTTCCCCAAATCCAAGATGTATGAAGCCCATGACGCGCTTTTGTGCATCAAGGAAGGGTCCTATGTCGACCAATCCGCGCCGCGCCGCCGTTTGACGCCGCAGCATTACCTGAAATCGCCCGAAGAAATGGCCGCCCTGTTTGCCGACCTGCCCGAAGCGCTGGAAAACACCGTGGAAATCGCGCGGCGCTGCGCCTACAAGGCCGAACGCCGCGCGCCCATCCTGCCACGCTTCGCCGATGACGAGGTGCAGGAACTGCGCCGTCAGGCCAAGGAAGGGCTGGCCGCACGTCTGGCCGTCATTCCCCATGCAGCCCCCGTGGCGGAATATGAACAACGGCTGGAGTTTGAGCTGGGCATCATCGAAGGCATGGGCTTTCCCGGCTATTTTCTGATTGTTGCCGATTTCATCAAATGGGCCAAGGATAACGGCATTCCTGTTGGCCCCGGCCGGGGGTCGGGGGCGGGGTCGCTGGTGGCCTATGCGCTGACCATCACGGACCTTGACCCGCTGCGCTATGCGCTGCTGTTTGAACGGTTTTTGAACCCTGAACGTGTATCCATGCCGGATTTCGACATCGATTTCTGCATGGACCGCCGCGAAGAAGTCATCCGCTACACCCAGAACAAATACGGCGATGACAAGGTGGGCCAGATCATCACCTTCGGTGCGCTGCTGTCCAAGGCTGCGGTGCGCGATGTGGGGCGCGTGCTGCAACTGCCCTTCGGTCAGGTCGACAAACTGTCGAAAATGATTCCCGTAGAAGGCGTGAAACCCGTCAGCATTGAAAAGGCGCTGGCCGATGAACCGCGCCTGCGCGAAGCTGCCAAATCCGAAGAAGTGGTGGACCGGCTGCTGACCTATGCCCAGCAAGTTGAAGGGTTGTTGCGCAATGCCTCAACCCATGCGGCGGGGGTGGTGATCGGTGACCGCCCGCTGGACGAACTGGTGCCGCTCTACCGCGACCCGAAATCGAACATGCCTGCCACGCAATTCAACATGAAATGGGTGGAACAGGCCGGTCTGGTCAAGTTCGACTTTCTGGGCCTGAAAACCCTGACGGTCATACAGAACGCGGTTGATCTGCTCAAACGGCGCGGGGTGGAGCTGGACATTTCCGCCATCCCGCTGGATGACAAACCCACCTATGAGCTGTATGCCAGCGCGCGCACAGTAGCTGTGTTTCAGGTGGAAAGTTCGGGTATGATGGACGCGCTGCGGCGCATGAAACCCACCTGTATTGAAGATATCGTGGCCCTTGTGGCACTGTATCGCCCCGGCCCGATGGAAAATATTCCAACATATTGCGAGGTGAAGAACGGGTTGAGGCCGCTGGAGTCGATTCACCCGTCGATTGATTTCATTCTGGAAGAAACCCAGGGCATTATCGTCTATCAGGAACAGGTGATGCAGATTGCGCAGGTCATGGCGGGCTACTCGCTTGGCGGTGCGGACCTGCTGCGCCGCGCCATGGGCAAGAAAATCGCCGAGGAAATGGCCAAGGAACGCCCCAAATTCGTAAAAGGGGCCATTGCCAACTGGGTGGATGAAAAGAAAGCAGGCGAGGTGTTCGACCTGCTGGAAAAATTCGCCAATTACGGGTTCAACAAATCCCACGCCGCCGCCTATGCCGTGGTGAGCTACCAGACCGGCTATCTGAAGGCGAACTACCCCGTGGAATTCATGGCCGGTGTCATGAATTGCGATATCCACCTGACCGAAAAGCTGGCGGTGTATAAGCGCGAAGTGGACCGGATGGACATTACAGTGGTGCCCCCATGCGTGAACAGGTCGCGCGCGCGGTTCGATGTGCAGGACGGGGCGTTGGTCTATGCACTGGGTGCGCTGAAGAATGTGGGTCTGGACGCCATGCGCCTGATCGTGGACGGACGCGGTGACAAACCGTTTGCCACGCTGTTCGACCTTGCGCGCCGTGTGGACCTGAAACGCGTGGGCAAACGCGCGCTGGAAATGCTGGCGCGGGCGGGGGCGTTTGACCAGTTGGACCGCAACCGCAGGCGCGTATTCGACAGCCTTGACGGGCTTGTCAGCTATTCGGCGGCCATCCATGACGCGCGCGCGTCCAATCAGGTATCGCTGTTCGGCGAGGCAGGCGCAGACATCCCCGAACCGCGCCTGTCGCAATGCGATGACTGGCTGCCCACCGAACGGCTGGGATATGAACATCAGGCCATCGGCTTCTACCTGTCCGGCCACCCGCTGGACGATTACGCGGCCGCATTGAAACGCAAACAGGTCATGACCTTGGCCGAACTTGAAAAGAAAGCTGCGGGCGGGGCGATGGTGGCCAAAATTGCGGGCACGGTTTCCGGCAGGCAAGAACGCAAATCCGCACGCGGCAACCGCTTTGCCTTCGTGCAACTGTCCGACACCACGGGCCTGTATGAAGTGACCGTGTTTTCCGACACGCTGGAAGCAGGCCGCCAGTATCTGGAAACCGGCCAGAACGTGGTTCTGACAGTCGAAGCCACGATGGAAGCCGAAACCCTGAAACTGCTGGCGCGCGGGATCCAGCCAATCGACTCGGTCGTGGCGGATGCAGGCGCAGCGGGGTTGCGCATCCATGTCGACACAATCGCAGCGATCCAATCAGTGGCCAAACTGCTGGGCGCAGGACAGGCGCAGGCCCTGCGCGGTCAAGGTCCGGTGCGGTTTTGCGTGGCGGATGTGGGACAGGGCCGTGAAATCGATATCGACACCGGACTGAATTTCGCAATAACGCCCCAGATCAAAGGCGCTGTAAAATCGCTTGGTGGCGTTGTCATGATCGAGGATCTTTAGACGGCGATGCAGCAAAACAGGCGCAGGTTCCTTGCAGCATGCCCCTTTCAACCGCAATGGCACCCGCCATCAGGTTGCGCCTTGTGACCTGCCTTCGGCAGACACAAGGCACCCCAGTGGGGGCAGGCAGGGGCGGGCACAGCCCGCCCCTGCCTGCCCCCACATCCCCTTTGCCAAAAGAAGGCGTCAGCCCGCAATCATCTCGGACTGCCGGACAATAACTTCAGCTTGCTTGATCGACGCAATATCGACCAAACGTCCCTTGTAAACTGTCGCCCCTTCGCCGCGGGCTTTCGCCGCCGCCATCGCATCCAGGATTTCGCGCGCCTCCGCGACTGCCGCTTCAGACGGGGTGAACACCTCATTGGCAAGTGCCACCTGTTTGGGGTGGATCGCCCATTTGCCCACCATGCCCAGTGTGGCCGACCTGCGCGCCTGCGCGCGAAACCCTTCATCATCACTGAAATCACCGAATGGACCGTCAACAGGCAAAACCCCATGTGTCCGACAGGCCGCAACGATGGCCGATTGCGCCCAATGCCACGGGTCCGACCAATGACGCGCGCCATCATGCAGCATATAGTAATTTTCCTGCGTGCCACCGATCCCTGTTGTGGCCATTCCCATGGAGGCGGCAAAATCAGCCGCGCCCAGACTCATGGCCTGAAGCCGCGGGCTGGAAGCTGCAATTTCATCGACATGCGCGATACCGGCTGCCGATTCAATGATCACTTCGAAACTGATGCGGCGCTTGCGGCCCTTCGCCGCTTCAATGGCGCTTACCAATGCATCGACGGCATACACATCTGCCGCACAGCCCACTTTCGGGATCATGATCTGGTCCAGCCGGTCGCTGGCCTGTTCAAGCAAATCAACGACATCCCGGTACCAGAACGGCGTATCCAGCCCATTGATACGCACCGACAGGTATTTATTGCCCCAATCCACATCATGGGTTGCCGCAATAATATTCGCGCGCGCGGCGTCCTTGTCAGACGGGGCGACAGAGTCTTCCAGATCAAGGTTAATGACATCCGCAGCCGATGCCGCCATCTTCGTAAACAGGGCCACACGCGACCCCGGCCCAAACAGCTGGCAACGATTGGGCCGCGCAGGGGGGGCAGGCTGGATACGGAAACTCATTCATCACCTCGTGGATAGTAAATTTCGCTTTTATCTGCTTTTTGGTTATAATGTTGCGCGCAACTTCGCAAGGCAGTTTCTGCGCATGCATCATTCGGGGACCAGCCCCCGATGTTAGGGCAATAATTTTGCGCATTCTTCCTATTTTTAGCGAAATTCTTGTTCAAAATTGCGTATATAAGTAAAAATTCACGATAAGCTTGCCTGTGTTCCGCGCAAAACTGCACCAAAGAAAACTGACCCTTCGGGAGCATACCATGATTAAGACACCTTATCTTCTGTTCCTGGGCGATGCGCCCGACCCGTTGGCCGCCAAGGTCGCACAAGGGATCAAGGACTGGCGGCCAGAATTCGCGCTGGGCCAGTTGCGCATGGACGGGTGCCGCGCCGATATGGGCCTGCCGGACATGACCCTTGCCGAGGCAAAAGCCGCAGGGGCAAAAACGCTTGTCATCGGCGTGGCCAATCGCGGCGGGGTGATTTCGGGGGCATGGAAGAAAGTGCTGGTGGCGGCACTTGAAGAAGGGTTCGATCTGGCATCTGGCCTGCACAACCTGCTGCGCGACGAACCGGACCTGAAGGCGGTGGCCGAGGCAACCGGGCAGCAGTTGCACGATGTGCGGGTTCCGTCCGTGAAATACCCTATCGCCAACGGGGAAAAGCGCAGCGGAAAGCGGTGTCTGGCCGTTGGCACCGATTGCTCAGTCGGGAAAATGTATACAGCCCTGTGCATGGAGCGTGAAATGGTTGCGCGCGGCATGAAAGCCACATTTCGCGCCACCGGCCAGACCGGCATATTGATTACCGGCGGCGGCGTGCCGCTGGATGCCGTGATCGCGGATTTCATGGCAGGGTCCATCGAATGGCTGACGCCCCACAACGACGCTGATCATTGGGACCTGATCGAGGGGCAGGGCAGTTTGTTCCATGTCTCGTATTCCGGTGTCACCATGGCGTTGATCCATGGTGGCCAGCCCGACGCGTTGATCCTGTCGCATGAACCCACGCGCACCCATATGCGCGGCCTGCCCGGCTATGCCCTGCCGGAACTGGCCGATTTGCGCGATACAGCGCTGCATCTGGCGCGGGTGGCGAACCCTGCGGCACAGGTCATCGGGGTTTCCGTCAATACCGCCGCGATGAGTGAACAAGACGCGCTGGATTATTGCGCCCGCGTCGAGGCAGAGATGGGCCTGCCCACAGTGGACCCGTATCGTCACGGGGCAGGAAAACTGGTAGATGCGCTGGCCGCAATATGATCATGGGTGCAGCAGGGGCTTTGCCCCTCTGGGGCGTGCCGCCCCATTCACCCCAGGATATTTGACCCAGACTGAAAAGGGCAGGACATGCTGACAGTGACCCATGACAGGTTTCGACTGGCGGAAGTGTTTACAATCGCGCGGGGATCACGGAGCCATGCCGATGTGGTGAGTGTTCACCTTAGGCGGGAGGGCGCGCAGGGGCGTGGGGAATGCGTGCCATATGCTAGATATGGTGAGACGATCGAGTCCGTCAGCCGTGAGATTGAAGCACTGGCAGACGGGATCGGACGGGAGGCGTTGCAAGGAATTTTGCCACCTGGTGCCGCGCGCAATGCTGTTGATTGTGCTTTCTGGGATTGGGAGGCCAAGCGGGCAGGCAAGCGCGTGTGGGAATTGGCGGGCCTGAGCGCACCCGGGCCATTGATTACGGCATTCACCCTGTCGCTGGATACGCCTGACCGGATGGAAGCCGCGGCCCGCAAGCATGCTGCGCGGCCCTTGTTGAAGATCAAGCTGGGCACCCCGGATGACATGCCGCGACTGGAAGCTGTGCGGCGCGGGGCGCCCGATACGCGGATAGTCATTGATGCCAATGAAGGCTGGAGTGCGGATGTCTATGCAGAGCTTGCGCCCCATCTGATCGGACTGGGCGTGGCCATGGTGGAACAGCCCCTGCCAGCAGGCGAGGACGGCATGCTGGCAGAGATTGCGCGCCCATTGCCGGTTTGTGCCGATGAAAGTTGCCATGACCGCGCCAGCCTGCCCGCGCTGAAGGGCAAATATGACATGGTGAATATCAAGCTGGACAAGACTGGCGGCCTGACCGAGGCACTGGCGCTGCGCGACGCTGCGCGCGCTGAAGGGTTCGGTGTGATGGTGGGGTGTATGGTGGGCAGTTCGCTGGCCATGGCGCCCGCGATACTGGTCGCCCAAGGGGCGGATATTGTTGATCTTGACGGCCCGCTTTTGTTGGCTGAGGACCGCGAGCCGCCCCTGATATATGATGCGCAAGGTGTTCATCCCGCGCCCCCTGGGCTTTGGGGTTGATCACCCTTTTCCAACGCGGGAACATGCGCTATGCAGCATCCCAAATCGGAGGACAGCCAGATGCCAAGATACCGCTCTCGGACGACGACGCATGGACGCAACATGGCCGGCGCACGGGGCCTGTGGCGCGCAACCGGGATGAAGGAAGGCGATTTTGGCAAGCCCATTATTGCCATTGTCAACAGCTTTACCCAATTTGTGCCCGGCCATGTGCATCTGAAGGACCTGGGCCAGATGGTCGCGCGCGAGGTCGAGAAGGCTGGCGGTGTGGCCAAGGAGTTCAATACCATTGCGGTGGATGACGGCATTGCGATGGGCCATGACGGGATGCTGTATTCCCTGCCCTCACGCGAGATTATTGCCGATTCGGTCGAATATATGGTCAATGCCCATTGCGCGGATGCAATGGTGTGCATTTCCAATTGCGACAAGATCACGCCGGGCATGCTGATGGCGGCGATGCGGCTGAATATTCCGGTGGTGTTTGTCTCGGGCGGTCCGATGGAAGCGGGCAAGATCAACGTGGATGGCGTGGACAAAGCGCTGGATCTGGTTGATGCGATGGTTGCCGCTGCCGATGAAAAATACACCGACGCACAGGTTCAGGCGATTGAAGAAGCCGCCTGCCCCACATGCGGGTCCTGTTCGGGCATGTTCACCGCCAATTCCATGAACTGCCTGACCGAGGCGCTGGGCCTGTCACTGCCCGGGAACGGGTCCACATTGGCGACACATGCCGACCGCAAGCAGTTGTTCCTGCGCGCGGGCCATGTGATTGTCGATCTGGCGAAGCGCTATTATGAGCACGATGACGACAGCGTGTTGCCGCGCAATATTGCCAGCTTCAAAGCGTTCGAGAATGCCATGTCGCTGGATATTGCCATGGGCGGGTCAACCAATACTGTATTGCATTTGCTGGCCGCCGCCCATGAGGGCGAGATTGATTTCACTATGCAGGATATTGACCGCCTGTCGCGGCGCGTGCCCTGCCTGTGCAAGGTGGCCCCCGCGAAAGATGATGTGCATATGGAAGATGTGCACCGCGCGGGCGGTATCATGTCGATTTTGGGTGAACTGGACCGCGCCGGATTGCTGCACACGGATTTGCCCACGGTTCACAGCCCGACGATGGGGGACGCCCTGAACGCATGGGACGTGCGGCGCACCAACAACCCTGACGTGCATAAATTCTTTGCGGCGGCACCCGGTGGCGTGCCCACGCAAACCGCGTTTTCACAAGAGCGGCGGTATGAGTCGGTTGATATGGACCGCCAGACAGGTGTGATCCGCGACAAGGAGCATGCCTTCAGCCAAGATGGCGGGCTGGCCGTATTGTTCGGCAATCTGGCCGAGCATGGGTGCATTGTGAAGACGGCTGGCGTGGACGAGTCGATCCTGAAATTCAGCGGCCCAGCACGGGTGTATGAATCGCAAGATGATGCAGTCAGCGGCATTCTGACCGGCAAGGTGCAGGCCGGTGAGGTTGTCATCATCCGCTATGAAGGGCCACGCGGGGGCCCTGGCATGCAGGAAATGCTTTACCCCACCAGTTACCTGAAATCCAAAGGTCTGGGCGCGGCCTGTGCGCTGGTCACAGACGGGCGGTTTTCGGGCGGCACGTCGGGCCTGTCCATTGGCCATGTCAGCCCCGAAGCCGACGAAGGCGGGCTGATTGGGGTGGTGGAAACCGGCGATATGATCGAAATCGATATTCCCAACCGCACAATCCATCTGGCTGTGGATGACGCCGTGCTTGCAGCACGCCGCGCCGCGCAGGATGAAAAGGGGTGGGCCCCCGCGCAGCCGCGCCCGCGCAAGGTGACAACCGCATTGCGCGCCTATGCTGCGCTGACAACATCGGCGGCCATGGGGGCCGTGCGCAAATTGCCAGAAGGGTTTTAGAACATGAGCCGCATCGTCTATGTGAATGGCGACTACCTGCCCGAGGGGGAGGCGAAGATCTCCATCTTCGACCGTGGCTTCCTGATGGCCGATGGTGTCTATGAGGTGACAACCGTGGTCGATGGCAAGCTGATCGATTTTGACGGGCATTTTGTCCGCCTTGGGCGGTCCTTGCGGGAACTGGACATTGAAAACCCGATGGACCGTGACGACTGGCTGGAGGTACATCGTCAGTTGGTGGCGCAAAACAGCGTTGATCAGGGCATGATCTATTTGCAGGTCACCCGTGGCGCGCCGGGGGACAGGGATTTCATCTTCCCCGACCCTGAAACCACAAAACCCACTGTCGTGTTGTTCAGCCAGTCCAACCCCGCACTGGTGAACAGCCCCAAAGCCGCGAAGGGAATCAAGGTGGTCACCATTGATGATATTCGCTGGGGCCGGCGCGATATCAAGACTGTCCAACTGCTGTATCCGTCCATGGGCAAGATGATGGCCATCAAGGCGGGCGCAGATGATGCATGGATGGTGCAAGATGGCACTGTAACCGAAGGCACGTCCAACAACGCCTATATCATCAAGGACGGGCGCATCATTACGCGGGCGCTGTCCAATGACATTTTGCACGGGATTACGCGCGCCGCTGTCCTGCGGTTTGCAAAAGAAGCACAAATGCAGGTTGAGGAACGCAATTTCACTGTGGATGAGGCGAAATCGGCGGATGAGGCTTTCGTGACCTCTGCCAGCACATTTGTCATGCCAGTTGTCGAAATTGACGGCGCGCAACTGGGCACCGGCAAACCCGGCCCGCTGGCGCTGCGCCTGCGCGAAATTTACATCGAGGAAAGCCGCAAGGCCGCCATTTGACCGCCTTCAAGTGTCGCGCCCATGCAGATGCGCGCGACACATTTCAAACAATCAGGTCGTTACGCGCACATCGGCGGCACTGATACCTTCGCCAAAGGGCATGTCATCGGAATAGACAATGCGCGCAAGCGCGACACCCCCAAAGCGGATTTGAGCTGAATTCCCAAAATCAACCACCTCGACCGTGCCAGCGGGGTCCAGCAAGGATGCGCCCAACAGGTGGCTGCCCTGCACGCCTTCGGGAACCAAGCTGGCATAGGCTTTGCCCAGATGGATTTCCAGCGTGTCGGACCTTGGGTCGAAATTGCTGATACTGGGTTCAGGGTAGCGCTGAACAGGGTCATCAAAACGCCAGTCCCCGTCAGGGAAAACGTCATAGGGCCATAAAACAAACGTGTCGGCCCCAGTGCCGGAATAGGCCACGGCCCATGACCGGATGATGATCAGATTATCGCCCGCAACCCCGTCCAGCACCTGCGGGCCGAACATTTGCCCATCACCCTTAAGGGCGATCAGCGTGTCATCGCCATCCATGCCATAGGCACGCCCGCCGCCGATTGGGTTGTCGACCCCCAAGGCGGGGTTACTGTCGACCACGATCAAAACATCCTGCGTGTCCGTGCCGCCATAGTCCAGCCGGATATCGCGGTTGTCATACGCATCATCATCGTCGGTTTCCAAACCGGGATCATCCTGCGACGGGAAAGTGTATTCCGCGCCCACCACGTCGATATCCAGCCATTCCAGCGCGTCTTGCATGTCGCCCCCCCCATAGGTGGACAATTGCACCACGGCCACCCCGTCAGCGCGCACCAAAAGCCCCTCGCCATCGGGGGCCAGCTCGCCAGTCAGGGTGACGGGCGGGGCATTTTCGGGGTCAAATCCGAACGCGCGCAGGTCAATAACCAGCGTGTCCTCATCAGGGTTGAAATTTTCGATGACGGGATAATCCGGCCCGGCTGTGGTGCCCTGCGCCCCGGCATCCGGCGCATCGGATGAAAACACCCCTTCCAATGTGTCGGGCGCCTCGCCTGGCTGGGGCGCGGCGTCTTCGGCGGCATCTACATCGTCTTGAGTGTTATCATCCGCGTCCACGGTGTTTTCGGTGAACATGCTTGACGCAGCAATAGCGGCCCCGGCACCCAGCAATAAGAACAGGAAACTGAAACCCACTGAATGAATCCAATTAAACTAAAATAATACCTAGATCACGCGACAATCCTGCAAGTTTGTCAAGACAGTTTATCAAGCGGGCAGCGCCGCTATTCCGGTGCCGGTTTTCCGACATTCTGCGCAAATGCCGTTTTGAAAGCCGCTTGCTTGTCCGCGCTGGCATCGGTCTGGTATTTGTCGCGCCAGTCTGAATACGGCATGCCATAGATAGCTTCGCGCGCGGTGTCCTTGTCCATATCCAGCCCGCGCGCAGTGGCCGCTTCCTGATACCAGCGTGACAGGCAATTGCGGCAGAACCCGGCAAGGTTCATCATGTCGATATTCTGCACATCGCTGCGCGTGTCCAGATGCGCCAGAAGAGCGCGAAAAGCAGCGGCTTCAACTTCTGTTCGTGTTTGCTCGTCCATCACATCCTCCGGCAGGTCAGGATTGGACACCTGTTCATTCTTGCGCCCGTCGTCAAGGTGACTGTATCACGGGGCTTGATATCCGCTGTGAAAAATCATAGTTGTTTGCGCTAACAACTTCTGCCGGTTGCATAAGGCTGCGATAACACGCCTGCCCGGCCTGGCCGAACGCATTTCGGGGTCACACCCGCCTGAAAGGACCTTGTATGACCGTGATACGCCGCCACCGCATGATCAAGATTGTCGCAACGCTGGGGCCGTCCTCGTCCAGCTATGAGATGATCCGCGCGCTTTTTGAAGCGGGCGCTGACGTGTTCCGCCTGAATATGAGTCATGGAACCCATGAAGAAACGGCGCAACGCCATGCAATCATCCGCAAGGTGGAAGCAGATGTTGGCCGCCCCATTGGCATTCTGGCTGACCTGCAAGGCCCGAAACTGCGCATCGGCGCGTTTTCAGATGGCCCCGTGGACCTGGCGGTTGGTCAGGCCTTCCGGCTGGACCTGGACAAGGCACCGGGCAACGCGCAGCGCGTGAACCTGCCCCACCCCGAAATTTTTGCCGTGCTGGAACCGGGCGCGAACCTGCTGGTCAATGATGGCAAGGTGCGGCTGAAGGTGAATGCCTGTGGCCCTGATTTTGCCGATTGCACGGTCACGGTGGGCGGTGTCATTTCCGACCGCAAGGGTGTGAACGTGCCCGACGCTGTGCTGCCGGTTGCCGCCTTGTCCGAAAAGGACCGCAAGGATCTGGAATTTGCCTGCCGTCTGGGTGTGGACTGGCTGGCACTGTCCTTCGTGCAGCGCGCGTCTGATGTGCTGGAAGCGCGCGAACTGGCACAGGGGCGCGCCGCGATTCTGTCCAAAATTGAAAAACCCGCTGCGGTGCAGGCCTTTGACGAAATTCTGGCCGTGTCTGACGGGATCATGGTCGCGCGGGGCGATCTGGGCGTGGAACTGCCTGTCCAGAACGTTCCGCCCATTCAAAAACGCCTTGTGCGCAAATCCCGCGCCGCCGCCAAACCCGTGATCGTCGCAACCCAGATGCTGGAATCCATGATCGAAAGCCCCATGCCGACCCGCGCTGAAGTGTCGGACGTGGCGACCGCCATCTATGAGGGCGCTGACGCTGTGATGCTGTCGGCAGAATCAGCGGCGGGGCAGTTCCCGATTGAAGCGGTCACCACCATGAACAACGTCGCAATCGAGGTTGAAAGCGACCCCAATTACGTCGACGTCATCAATGCATCGCGCAAACATGTGAACCACCATTCCATCGCCGACGGCATTGTTGCCGCCGCCCGCGAACTGGCCGAGAAAACCGATATTGCCGCAATCTGCTGCTTCACCGAATCGGGCACCACGGCCAGCCTTGTGGCACGCGAACGCCCGCATGTGCCCATTCTGGCCCTGACCCCGTTTCTGGGCGTTGCGCGGCGCTATGCGCTGACATGGGGGGTGCATTGCGAACAGGTTAACGAAGTGGAGCGCTTCAAGAAAGCGGTTATCAACGCAGTGCGCGTTACCCGCAAATACGGCTTCGCCACTGAAAAGGACCAGATCCTCGTGACTGCGGGCATTCCCTTCAACCAGCCCGGCACCACGAATATTTTGCGCGTCGCACCCTGCGCGGAACACTTGATTGTTCAGGGAGAGCCCGAGTAACCTGTTTCTGCCTTGACGCGTGTGGTGGGTATGGAACTGGAAACCTTGTTCTTGCTGGGTGTGTATCTGCTGCCGCTGGCAATGGTCAGCACCATGGCCGCATGGACAGACAGCCGCAAACCCGTTCTGGGCTTGGCGCTGCTGGCCTGCAGCGGCGGGCTTCTGGCATGGGTCTGGGTGCAACGGCCTGATGGCCTGTATACCTTGCGCGACATTCCCGAACTGACAGTGGCGCTGGTGGCGCGATTGATGGCACATTTATAGGCAATCACGCTTGCGCGCCACATACTTCTGGTGTAGCGAGCACCCTCTAGTTGATGCGTCCGGCCATGTGGCATGCCGAGTCGCATCTTAAACCGGTTTTCGAACTAAGGAGTCGGAAATGCCCAAGATGAAGACCAAATCAGGCGCCAAGAAGCGCTTCTCCATGACCGCTAGCGGCAAGGTCAAGGCGGGTCAGGCTGGCAAACGCCACGGCATGATCAAGCGGACCAAGAAATTCATTCGCGACGCGCGCGGAAACACCATCCTGTCTGATCAGGATGCGCGTATCGTCAAGAAATACATGCCCTACGACCGCTAAGGAGGCGCTGTCATGTCCCGAGTTACTTCCGGCAAAGTCACCCATGCCCGTCACCGCAAGGTCGTTAAAGCCGCAAAAGGCTATTACGGCGCGCGGTCGCGCAATTTCCGCACTGCAACGCAGGCGGTTGACAAGGCCAACCAATACGCAACACGCGACCGCAAGGTGCGCAAGCGCAATTTCCGCGCGCTGTGGATTCAGCGTATCAACGCCGCTGTGCGCGAAATCGACCCCAGCCTGACATATTCGCGTTTCATCAACGCACTGGGTCTGGCCGGTATCGAAGTGGACCGCAAGGTTCTGGCCGATCTGGCCGTGCATGAACCCGAAGCCTTTGGCCAGATTGTTGCCAAAGCACAGGCCGCAATGGCCTAAGGGTTTACACAACGCGACGTTGAATGAACCGCATGCCCGCGCATGCGGTTTTTTCTTTGCCCGACAAGGTGATCCGCGATATGGCAAACGAAAGCAGGCCAGCCCCTTGGCCTTTACCCATCGACTGCCCATATAGGGCCAAAGAGCAATACAGAGGGCGATCATGCTGGAATTGAACACAGGCGCAAACACAGCCGATGACACACTTATTATTGACGGTTCCGACCGCGATTTCATGGCGCAGGTCATCGAGGTCAGCAAGGACGTTCCTGTTATCGTGGATTTCTGGGCGCCATGGTGTGGGCCATGCAAAACCCTTGGCCCCGCGCTGGAAGCCGAAGTGCGCGCCGCACGCGGCAAGGTGCGTATGGTCAAGATCAATGTCGACGAAAATCAGGCCATCGCCGGTCAGTTGCGTGTGCAGTCTATCCCGACAGTCTATGCCTTTCATCAGGGCCAACCGGTTGACGGGTTTCAAGGCGCGCAACCGCCCGCGGCCCTGAAGGAATTTGTGGCCAAACTGGCCGCGCTGGCATCTGGCGATGACGGGCTGGACGCCGCGCTGGATGAAGCGGAAACCATGCTGGAACAGGGCGCCGCAGCAGATGCCGCGCAGGTTTTCGCGGCTGTCCTGGCCGAGGAGCCCGAAAACGCGCGCGCCTTTGGCGGGTTGGCCCGCGCCCATATTGCCGCTGGAAATCTGGACCAGTCCGAAGCGCTTATTGCCAATGTCCCCGCCGCCATTGCGACCACCACCGAACTGGAGGCCGCGCGCGCGAAACTGGCACTTGCCCGTCAGGCCGAAAGCGCTGGCCCCGTGGATGACCTGCGCGCGCAGGTTCAGGCAAATCCTGACGACCATCAGGCACGGTTCGACCTTGCGCAGGCGCTGTATGCCACCAACCAGATTGACGCCGCAATTGATGAATTGCTGGAATTGTTCCGCCGTGACCGCGACTGGCAAGATGGCGCTGCCAAGACCCAATTGTTCACAATATTTGACGCGTTGAAGCCAAATGATCCTTTGGCAACAAAGGGACGGCGCAAACTTAGCTCGATGATATTTGCCTAAGCCGTTTCTCGGGTTAGGTTCCCTGTCATGGCGCGTATAAAAGACTTCCCTGATCTTATTCCTGTGTTTCCGCTGCCGGGCGCGTTGTTGCTACCGCGTGCGCGGTTGCCGTTGCATATTTTTGAACCCAGATATCTGGCAATGCTGGATGATTGCATGAAAACGCCGCATCGGCTGATCGGAATGATCCAGCCGCGCAGCATTCCGCAAAGCGACGAGAAGGCGCTGCACAGCATTGGGTGCGCGGGGCGCCTGACGGCGTTTTCCGAAACCGAGGATGGGCGCTATATGATCACCCTGACCGGCGTTTCGCGGTTCCGGTTGCGGCAGGAAGTGTCCGGCTTCACCCCGTATCGCCGCGCAGATATTGCATGGGACGGGTTCGAACGTGACCGCGGCGGCGACGAACAGGACACTGAATTTGACCGACGGCAGTTTTTCGATGTGCTTAAACGGTTCTTTTCCGTGCATGGCTTGTCAACCGATTGGGGCAGCCTGACCGAAGCTGATGACGAATTGCTTATCAACTCACTGTCCATGCTTTGCCCATTCGATGCGGATGACAAACAAGCCCTGCTTGAAGCGCCGTCCTTGACCACACGCCGCGAAACACTGGTCACGCTTATGGAATTTGCCCTGCGCGGCGGCACGGACGAGGCCATGCAATGACCGAACACAGGCAGTTCGACAGGCGCATGCTGGAAGCGCTGGTATGCCCGCTGACCAAGGGCAGGTTAAGCTATGACGCGCAACAACAGGAACTGGTGTCCAAGGCAGCGCATCTGGCCTTTCCTATTCGAAACGGTATTCCCATCATGCTGGTGGATGAGGCCCGAGAGATTGATTGACCCCCTGACGCTGATGGGCTGTGACGTGTCCGGTGCACAAAAAGATACGCCCTGACCTTGCAGTCAGGGCGATCCGAGCGCAAAAACGTGTCGTTGGTCAGGCGACACGGGCGGAGATCGGGCGGCCAGACAGCAACCGCTGCCCTGCCCGAATGACGATGTGACCATTCCCGAGGGCGCGCACGAATGTTCCCTGAGCGGTAATGTAACGTCCGATCTTGATTGTGCGGATCATGGTCTGGTCCTTTCCGAAAGCTGCATTCAGTGATGTGTGCCACTGTCCGCTGTTGGATTAACTTTGCCACAATCTGACGCCAAAACAACGCCCAGACCTTTCCAATACCTTAATTCTGACAAATTTTCCGCGCTGACAGACTCTGATTGTTTCCAATTTCTTGCCAATCATCCCCACCCAAGAAATTGTTGCAAATTCCTGTAAGGTTGCAACGGCAGCTACAGCCAGTCCCGCAGAATCGGTATCAGGGGCAGGTCAGCGGCGGGCATGGGGTAGTCCCGCAAATTGGCGGCACGCACCCATTTCAGCGCCTGCCCTTCGCGCGATTGCACCTGACCTTCCCATTTTCGGCAGGCGAATAGCGGCATCAGCAAGTGAAAATCATCATAGGCATGGCTGGCAAATGTCAGCGGCGCAAGGCAACTGGACCATGTGTCTATGCCCAGTTCCTCATGCAATTCGCGTATCAATGCCGCTTCGGGGGTTTCGCCCGCTTCCACCTTGCCGCCCGGAAATTCCCACAGGCCCGCCATGGACTTGCCTTCGGGGCGCTGTGCCAGAAGCACGCGCCCGTCAGCATCAATCAGCGCAACGGCAGAAACCAGAACCAGCTTCACGAACGGTAATCCGTGTTGATGTCAATGTAGCGGTGCGTCAGGTCACAGGTCCAGACAGTGGCCGCCCCCACACCAAGGCGCAGGTCAACCCCGATAACCAGGTCCTGCTGGCGCATGTATTCCGCGCCCACCTGTTCGGCATAGCTGGGGGCAACCTGCCCCTGAAACGCAACCAGATGCGGCCCGAACCGGATTGACAGGCGGTCGCGGTCAGCCTCGGCCCCGGATTTGCCCACAGCCATGACAATACGGCCCCAGTTCGGGTCTTCGCCCGCGATTGCAGTTTTGACCAAGGGCGAATTCGCTATTGCCATGGCAACCTTGCGCGCGTCGGCATCGGACCGCGCGCCGGACACAGCCACTTCCACGAATTTGGTGGCCCCTTCGCCATCGCGCACAACCTGATGCGCCAGATCCAGCATGACCTTGCCCAGCGCATCAGAAAACACGCGGGCCGCGTCACTGGTGGCGTCCTCAATCACCGGCATATCGGCCTGCCCGGTCGCGGCGACCAGAACCATGTCAGATGTGGACGTGTCGCTGTCCACAGTGATGCAATTGAAGCTGCGGTCTGTCTGGCGCGACACCAAGGATTGCAGCACCGGGCGCGTGATTTTCGCATCCGTGAAGATATAGACCAGCATCGTTGCCATATCCGGCGCAATCATGCCCGACCCTTTGGCAATGCCCGCAATGGCGACGGGCTGGCCGTCAATTTCAACTGTTGCGCTGGACCCTTTGGGGAATGTGTCGGTCGTCATGATAGCGCGCGCCGCATCTGGCAGCGCCGCATCCGACAGACCAGCCGTCAGTTCATCCAGCACCGCCACAATGCGGTCATGCGGCAGGGGTTCCCCGATCACCCCGGTCGAGGATGTGAATATCCGCGCGGCAGGTAATCCCGCCTTCTGCGCCAGCGCTGCGCAAAGCGTATTGACCGAAGCCACCCCGACCGCGCCGGTAAAAGCGTTTGCATTGCCGGAATTGACCAGAATGGCCGCGCCTTCCGCCCCGTCACCGGCAATTTTGGACTGCGCGTCCAACACCGATGCAGACCGCGTAGCAGACCGCGTGAAGGTTCCCGCAAGCACGGACCCCTTGTCCAGAACCGCCAGCATAACATCAGTGCGCCCTTTGTAGCGCACGCCCGCGGCGGCAGTGGACAGGCGCAGGCCGCGAATCGACGGCAAATCAGGAAAATCCGCAGGGGCCAAGGGCGACACCAGCGGCGCGTCATCAACACGCCCCTGCGCCGACTGCTTTACCAGTGCCTTCAGCGACTTGATTTTCTTCTTCAGTTTCTTTTTCGCGCCCATAATATTTCCCCAAAGAAAAGCCGACCCGCAAGCGGGTCGGCGCTGCGCGGTCAGGTTACACCCAGTCCGCTTAGTCGTCCAGAAGCTCTGAGCGGTTCATGACATCCGGCCCCAGCCCCTCATAGGTGCGTTCAATCGTGGCGGATTGCGTGGCGCGGTCCAGTTCGGCCTGTGCCGCTTCGCGCTGGATATTCTGCACCAGCGCGTCGCGCACTTCTGCCAGTTCCGGCGCTTGCGACATGCGCATGTCGTTTAGCAACACCAGATGCCAGCCGAACTGGGTTTCCAGCGGCCCCATATACTCACCCACGTCCAGCGCTTCGACGGCCTGTTCAAATTCCGGAATCATGGCACCCGGCTCAAACCACCCCAGTGACCCGCCATTCGCGGCAGCACCATCAAAGGAATGCGCGCGCGCCAGTTCGGCAAAATCCGCACCATCATCCAACTGCGCACGCAAGGCGGCGGCTTCTTCTTCGGTTTCGACAATGATATGCGATGCGTTATATTCCGGCGTCGGGTCCTGCCCGTCAAATTCGGTGACGAATGCACCATACGCTTCATCAATCACGTCGTCGGTGACAGCAGCTTCTGCCACGCGCGACAGGGCCGCATTGGCAACAAACGCGCGCTGTTCATTTTCCAGCGTAATCTGTTCACGCGGCGACAGCGTGCCTTGGGCCTGCTGCATGATGGCGGTTTGTTCGATTAGTTGTTCAACCAGCGGTTCAAACAGCGCATCCGCAGGCAGGGCGCGAAATTGCTCTGGCAGGGCATCGCGGGCGGCCAGAACATGGCCCAATGTGATGTTTGTGCCGTTCACAGTTGCCAGAACTGTGTCGCGCGTCACGTCATCTTGCGCGATGGCAGGGGCGGAAAATGCCAGCCCCGCCGCAAGAACACCACTCAATCGTGTAAATCTGCCCATATTTCTGTTCCTTTCCCTGTGCGACAAGCGCACATCGTTGACACTTTTGGGGTCGACCATTACATCGCAGACTGGTTCTGCATTGCTTGGGGCCGTGCGGTTCACATGCCCTTCTATGGAAGCCCGCGCGTTCCGACAACCCCGGCAGCATTAGTGCAACATGACGATTTCTTTAGCGGCCAAGAAAAAGGGCCGCATCAGATGAAACGAGGCGGAGACAGAATGCTGGGTTTGGGCACGATTTCGAAAAAGGTATTCGGCACGGCAAATGATCGCAAGGTCAAGGCAGCCCGCCCGATTGTTGCAAAGATCAACGCATTGGAGCCAGAGTTTCAGGCCCTGTCCGATGACGGGCTTATTGCCAAGACCGAGGAGTTGAAAACCCGCGTCGCAAACGGGGAATCCCTTGACGACATTCTGCCCGAAGCCTTCGCCAATTGCCGCGAAGGGGCGCGCCGTGCACTGGGACTGCGCGCTTTTGATGTGCAGTTGATCGGCGGCATGTTCCTGCATCAGGGCAACATTGCCGAAATGAAAACTGGCGAGGGCAAGACCCTTGTGGCCACATTTCCCGCCTATCTGAACGCGCTGACAGGCAAGGGTGTTCATGTCGTCACTGTCAACGACTATCTGGCGCGGCGCGATTCCGAATGGATGGGCAAGGTTTTTGCCAAACTGGGCATGCGCTGCGGCGTTGTGTATTCCCAACAGCCCGATTTCGAGAAGAAAGACGCCTATGCCGCCGATGTGACATATGCCACGAATAACGAACTGGGCTTCGATTATCTGCGCGACAATATGCGCATGCGGCTGGACGACATGAACCAGCGCGACCATTTCTTCGCCATCGTCGATGAGGTGGACAGTATCTTGATTGATGAAGCGCGCACGCCGCTTATCATTTCCGGCCCGGCTGAAGATAAAAGTGATCTGTATGTCAAGGTCGACAAACTGATCCCCCACCTGACCGAACAGCATTTCACCATTGATGAGAAAATTCGCAACGCCACCCTGACCGAGGAAGGCAACGAATTCATTGAAGAAAAGCTGCGCGAAGCGGGATTACTGGCAGATGACCAGTCCCTGTATGATCCGGAATCAACGTCACTGGTGCATCATGTCAATCAGGGCCTGCGCGCGCATAAACTGTTCCACAAGGACCAGAACTACATTGTCCGCGACGGCCAGGTGGTGCTGATCGACGAATTCACGGGCCGCATGATGGCAGGACGGCGCCTGTCCGAAGGGTTGCATCAGGCCATCGAAGCAAAAGAAGGCGCGGCAATCCAGCCGGAAAACGTGACCTATGCTTCGGTGACGTTCCAGAACTATTTCCGCATGTACAAGAAGCTGGCGGGCATGACCGGCACGGCCTCTACCGAAGCGTCGGAATTCCGGGAGATTTATAACCTTGGCGTGGTGGAAATTCCCACCAACCTGCCCATCGCGCGTCTGGACGAACATGATCAGGTCTACCGCACATCGCGCGAAAAGCTGGACGGTGTTCTGTCAGAAATCCGCGAAGCCCATGAAAAGGGCCAGCCCATACTTGTAGGCACGACATCCATTGAAAAATCAGAAGAACTGTCCGCGCTGCTGACACAGGCAGGCATTACGCATAACGTGCTGAACGCGCGCCAGCACGAACAAGAAGCGCAGATCGTGGCCGATGCCGGGCGTTTCGGGGCCGTGACCATTGCCACCAACATGGCCGGTCGCGGCACCGATATTCAGCTGGGCGGCAATGTGGAAATGCGCGTTCTGCAAGCGCTGGCCGAAGATCCGGATGCAGACCCGGCACAAACCCGCGCCCGCGTTGATGGCGAAGTTGCTGACGAAAAACAGAAGGTCAAGGCAGCAGGCGGGTTGTTCGTTCTGGCCACAGAACGCCACGAAAGCCGCCGCATTGACAACCAGCTGCGCGGCCGTTCCGGGCGGCAGGGCGACCCGGGGCGTTCAGTCTTCTTCCTGTCGCTGGAAGATGACCTGATGCGCATTTTCGGGTCTGAACGGCTGGAAAAAGTGCTGTCCACCCTTGGCATGAAGGAAGGCGAAGCGATTGTTCACCCATGGGTCAACAAATCGCTGGAAAAAGCCCAAGCCAAGGTTGAGGCGCGCAATTTCGACATTCGCAAGGAATTGCTGAAATACGACAACGTGATGAATGAACAGCGCCGCGTTGTGTTTGAACAGCGCCGCGACATCATGGAAGCCGATGATCTGTCCGAAATCATCGAAGATATGCGCCATCAGGTTGTTGATGACCTGATCGATACGCATATGCCGCCAAATTCCTATGCTGAACAATGGGACATGGACGGGCTGAAAACCACTGTGCGCGAGAAGCTGGGACTGGACCTGCCGGTGCAGGACTGGGGCGAAGAAGACGGCGTTGATCAGGATGTGGTGCGCGAACGGCTGTGCGATGCGTCTGATGCGCTGATGGCACAAAAACAGGACCAGTTCGGGTCTGACACGCTGCGCAATCTGGAAAAACAGATCCTGCTGGAAACCATTGACCGCAAGTGGCGCGAACATTTGCTGACGCTGGATCATTTGCGTTCGGCGGTGCGGTTCCGCGGGTATGCCCAGAAAGACCCGCTGAACGAATACAAGGCCGAAGGGTTCTTGCTGTTCGAAGCCATGCTGAATTCCCTGCGCGAAGATGTGTCCACCTATCTGGCGCGCATTCGTCCGCTTTCGGAAGACGAACAGAAATCCATGTTGCAGCAAATGGCCCTGCAACAGCACAATGCACAGATTGCAGCAGAAAACGCAGGCGAAGCGCCCAAGCCGCTGGTTGACGGGTTTGACGAAGCGAACCCTGAAACATGGGGCAATCCCGGCCGCAATGATCTGTGCCCCTGCGGATCAGGCAAGAAGTTCAAGCATTGCCACGGACGGCTGGCGTAAGGCGCGCATAGGGCACAGCCCGCGCAACGCGCCCTGTCAAAATGGCCAGTCCCGGCCCGACCAGCCCCGTTAAAACGGGGCTGTTTACGTCCAACCCGCCCGTATAAGTGCCAAAGGCGGGCAAGATCAGGTGGCATCGCCCCACCAGGAACGCCGCATGTCCGCGCCCTGCGAGTTTGAATTTCGGGTGGAAATGGCCTGATATATCGGGGGCGGAATGCGGCGCGGCCTGATGGCGCAGGGTTATCCCCGCCAGCGTCATATCCTGCGCGCCATGGGCGGGATCATGATTGCCGCTGATGCATATCAGCTGCGTCATGTCCTGCAACTGTTGCCATTGCGGCCCGGCGGTGACATCGTCTGCCGCATCATTATCGTCGAATGTATCCCCCAGAAGGAAGGTGTGCGCGGCCCCCGTTGCGCCCACGTTCTGCGCCAGCCGGTGCAGGGTGTCTTGCGCATCAAACGGGGGCAGCAGGCCGCCCCCGCGCCGCGCCATGCGCGCGGATTTGCCCAGATGCAGGTCAGCCACGATCAATGCGTTTTGCGCGGGCCACCACAGCGCCCCAGTGGGCAGGGCCGTGAATTGCGCCCCCGCGAAGCTGACCTCATACCCCATCATGCCAGCCCTGCATCTGCCAGCATGCGCGCGGCTTCTTCATCCAGCAAGCGTTCATGGCCCAACCCGCGAATGGGCACGCGCCCCGCTTCCAGCATCAACGGCGCGGCAAGGGGCGTCACGCGGGCGCATGTGGTGTGCACAATTTGCGGGCGGTCGCGCAGCATCTGCTCAATTCGCCCGAAATCCACCAGCCCATGGGCGGCCTGATCGCGGGTAATGCGCAACAGCAGATGGTCGGGGTCGTATTTGCGCAAGGTGTCATACAGGATATCGCTGGAAAATGTGGCCTGCTTTCCGGTTTTGCGCTTGCCGGGCAAATTGCGCTGGATCAGCCCCGCGATGGTGGCCACCGCGCGGAAGCTGCGCTTCATCACGGCATTTTCGGCCAGCCAGTCGTCCAGCCCGTCGCGCAACCCATTCGGGTTCAGCAAGGGGGCGGGGTCTGTCACCGCGTCCAGCGACCAGACCAGAACTGCGTAATCAGTGGCCACGAACCCCAAAGGCCCAAGGCCCGCCGCTTCCATCCGGCGGGTCAGCAACAGGCCCAGTGTTTGATGCGCGTTATAGCCCGCAAAGCCATACAGGCAGAAATACGCCCGCCCCCCGCGCGAAAAGGTTTCGCAGGTCAGCGTTCCGGGCTGGGGCAGGCGCGATATGTCCGCCTGAAGCTGCAGCCACTGGGCGGTTGCGCGCGGCAATGCCCCCCATTGCGCCGGATCGCCAATCAAGGCCAGAACGCGGTCACTCAGCAGGGTGGATGTGGACATTTTCAACCCGCCGAATACCGCAATCTTGGGCTGGCGGGCGGGTTGCGGGGTCACTTCAACCACCATATCGCGCAGCGTGTCATAGCGCACTGTTTGCCCGCCGATCAAAAACGTATCACCCGGCGTCAGGGTCGCGGCAAAACTCTCGTCCACCTCGCCCAGTGGGGCGCCACCGCGCCCCTTGCGGCGCACTTTCAGCGTCTCGGGCGTGGTGATGGTGCCTATGTTCATGCGAATGTCGCGTGCCGTGCGCGGGTCACGCAACTGCCACAGCCCGCCGCGCAGAACCAGCCTTTGCCATCTGTCATAGGCCCGCAAGGCATACCCCCCTGTGGCGCTGAATTCCACGCAGGCATCGAATTCAGCGCGCGTCACAGCCGCATAGGGACCGGCGCGCGTGATTTCATGGAACAGGGTTTCTGGACAAAACGGCCCCGCACAGGCCACCAGCAAAATATGCTGGCACAGCACATCAAGCCCGCCTGCGGGGCGGGTGTCCCCATCAAGCTTGCCATCTTGCACAGCTTGCAGGGCGGCCACGCATTCCAGCACCTCGAACCGGTTTGCGGGCACAATCCGCGCGCGCGACGGGGTGTTATACTGGTGGTTTGCCCGCCCGATACGCTGCACCAGCCGTTTGACATTCTTGGGCGCACCCACCTGCAACACCAGATCCACATCGCCCCAGTCAATGCCCAGATCCAGGCTGCCGGTGCAGACCATGGCGCGCAATTGCCCTGCGGCCATGGCCGCTTCGGCGCGCGCGCGCACATCACGCGACAGGCTGGAATGATGCAACCCTATGGGCAGGTTCCGGTCATTGGCATCCCACAGCGCCTGATAGAACAATTCCGCCTGCGCGCGGGTGTTGATGAACACAAGCGTCATGCGCGCGTCTTCTATCGCGCGCATGACATCGCGCGCGGCATAATGCCCGCCTGCCCCCGACCATGGCGGGGGGGCGGTCACTGGCAGCATGGCAATATCGGGCGCGGGGCCGGGGTCCGCGTGCAAAACCTGCGCGCCGCCCATGAAGGACGCAAGCGCGGGTGGGTTTTCCACGGTGGCCGACAGCCCCGTGACCGTCAACGCAGGTGCAAGGCTACGCAACCGCGACATCCCCAGCATAAGCTGATCGCCGCGTTTGGAGTCGGCCAATGCGTGGATTTCGTCAATCACGACACGGCGCAGCGTGCCAAACATGCGCGGCGCTTCCGGATAGGACAGCATCAGCGCCAGTGATTCTGGTGTGGTCAGCAAAATATGCGGCGGGTCCACGCGCTGGCGTGCACGGGTGGTGGCGGTGGTGTCGCCAGTGCGGTCCTCAATGCGGATATCCAGCCCCAGCCCCGCAACGGGCCGCGCCAGATTGCGCGCAATGTCATGGGTCAGCGCCTTCAGGGGCGATACATACAGCGTGTGCAACCCAGCAAACGGCTGCTGCAAGTCGCACAGGGTGCGCAAGAACCCCGCCAATGTCTTGCCCCCGCCCGTGGGCGCAATCAGCAATGTGTCACAATCTGCGCCCGACAACGCAATCTGGTGGGGGTGAGGCTGCCAGCCTTGGGCGGCGAACCATTCGTGAACCGGGGGGGGCAATGTCATTTTGGCAGAAGGTCCTGCAGGGTTTCAAGCGTGTCCGCCTGTTCGGCGGGTTTGTCGTCACGAATGCGGCTGATCCGTGGAAAGCGCATGGCCACGCCAGATTTGTGGCGTGGGGACCGGTTCAACCCCTCAAACGCAACTTCGACCACCTTCAGCGGTTTGACGGCGCGCACAGGGCCGAAACGGTCAGTGGTGTTATCACGCACGAAGCGGTCCAGCGCCTTCAGTTCCGCATCTGTAAACCCGAAATAGGCCTTGCCCACAGGGACCAGCACAGCCCCGTCCCACACCCCGAAGGTAAAATCCGAATAATAGCCCGACCGCTTGCCATGCCCGCGTTGGGCATAGAGCAGCACAGCGTCAATGATGAACGGGTCGCGTTTCCATTTGAACCAATGCCCTTTTGCGCGCCCCGCAACATAGGGGCTGTTGCGGCGTTTGATCATCACCCCCTCAATCACGGCAGCGGGCGGGTCGGCGCGCAGGGCTGCCAGATCGTCCCATGTTGTGAAATCCAGCCTTGGCGACAGGTCAATCTGCGCGGGCAGCGCGGGGATGGCCGCGTCCAGCACAGCGCGGCGCGCGTCATAGGGGTGGTCGCGCATGTCCTGCCCCTGCCAGATCAGCACATCATAGACGCGCAATCCGGCGGGGTGGCTGCGCAACATGGCGGCGCTGACGGTCTTGCGGTTCAGGCGTTGTTGCAATTCCCCGAACGGCGCAACCATGTCGCCGCGCCGGACCAGTAGTTCCCCGTCCAGCACGCCGTCAAATTCCAGCAGGGCCAGCACATCAGGAAAGGCGTTTGATATATCTTCGCCCGTGCGTGAATACAGCCGCCGCGTGCCACGGTCACTGACGGCCTGAACACGAATGCCGTCCCATTTCCATTCCGCTGCAAAATCCGCCGGGGACTGGGCCGCCATCGACTCGGGGTCCCAGGCGGTTGACAGCATGACGGGGCGAAAAGGCGCGTAGGCGGCAGTTTCAGGCTTCGCGCCGCCCTGCGCCCATGCGAACAAGTCCAGATAGGGGGGCGTCAGGCCGTGCCATATCTCCTCAACCTCGGTCAGGGGCAGGTTGGCCCATTTGGCGAATGCCGTGCGCGCCAGCCGCGCCGACACGCCCACCCGCAAGCCCCCTGTCGCCAGTTTCAGGCAGGCATAGCGTTGTGACGGGCCAAGACTGTTCAGCAGCGCCACAATCACCCCCCCAAGCTGCGCTTTGGGTGTGTCGCGCAATTGCGCAACCACATCCGCCAGCGCGGGGTTCTCAGAACCGTCGACAGGCCAGATCAGCGCAATGGTTTCCGCCAGATCGCCCACAAAATCATAGCTATGGGCGAACAGCTCGGCATCAACGCTGCCCGACACCAGCCCGCGCAACAAGGACGGGCGCACCTGCCGCAAATCCAGATCACCGGTCAGCGCGGCCAGTGCAAGCCCGCGTTCGGGGTCGGGCTGGGTGGCAAACCAGTCGGCCAGCACCCGTTCCTTGCCCGACCGCTGCGGGGTAAAGGCCAGCTGTTCCAGCAGCCGCGCGAATGCCGCAAGACCGCCTGTCATTCTGCCTCGTCCTCATACCCGATCAGGCGCAGGGGGTGGGCCGCGCGCCCGTTCAGGCTGCACCAGCGCATGACCGCATCTTCGCGCCCATGGGTGACCCAGACCTGCGCGGGGTCCAGTTCGGTGATGGTGCGCGTCAGGTCGGGCCAGTCCACATGATCGGATATGACCAGCGGCAGTTCAACACCGCGCTGGCGGGCGCGGGCGCGCACCTGCATCCAGCCCGATGCAAAGCAGATCACCGGATCGGGGAAACGCTGCGCCCATGTGGCCGCAAACGCCGATGGCGGCGCCAGCACAATTGCACCCGCGAAATCCGGCTTGCGCCCACGTTCAAGGGTGGCAGGGCGCAAGTCGCCCAGCGCGACGCCCTGTTCGATGTGATAGTCGCACAGTTTTTGCAACGCACCGTGAATATGGATTGGCCCGTCATAGCCTGCCTGCCGCAACAGCATGATAATACGCTGCGCCTTGCCCAGCGCATAGGCCCCGATCAGATGCGCGCGGTCTGGCTGCGCGCGCACAGAGGCCAGCAATTTGGCAATTTCACCCAGCGGGTCAGGGTGGCGGAACACTGGCAGGCCGAATGTCGCTTCCGTTACGAAAATATCGCAGGGCACGGGTTCAAACGGGGCACAGGCGGCGTTGGGCACGCGGCTGTAGTCACCCGACACCACAATACGCCCCTGCGCCCCCGTGACCGCAATTTGCGCTGATCCCAGCACATGACCCGCGGGGTGGAAGCTGACCGTCACATCGCCAATGCGCAAAGGCCCGTCATAGGGTTGGCGGTTTGGGGTAAATTCCGCGCCATAGCGCAGCGCCATGATGTCCAGCGTCTGGGCCGTGGCCATCACCGCGCCATGCCCTGCGCGGGCGTGGTCTGCATGGCCATGGGTGACAAGCGCACGCGCGACAGGGCGCACAGGGTCAATGAAGAACCCGCCCGCCGGACAGAACAACCCTTCAGGTCTTGGAACCAGAATAGGGTCCATTCCCCCCCCTGCATCGCCTGACAGGGACCGCCCCCGCCACGTTCCAAGGTGTGGCAAAGGCGCGAGAAATCAAGAAGCTGTCGGGTCTGCTATTGCACAACCTTGGCCGCATCGCGCGCCAGCGCTTCGCGCGTGGCATTGCGCCGATACCACAGCGTGACAGCAGTGGAGCTTAGCACAATGAACAGCGAATACAGCACCGGAATAAGCAACACTGCCTGTTGTTGCGCCGCCGTGAAGCTTAGCGTAATGACAAGCACCGCCAACGGCCCGTTCTGAATGCCCGTTTCCAGACTGATGGTCCGCGCGCGGTTGGTGTCCTGCCCCAACCCCCGCGCGACCCAATAGCCGAACAACATACCAATCAGCCCAATCCCGATCGTTGCGGCATAAATCGGGGCGGGCGTGTCCAGCAGCAACTGGTAATTGCGCGGCACCCAGCTGATGATCAGGAACAGGATGACCACCACCCCCATGAAGGACCCGATCAGTTCCACTGTCGCGCCCACATTCGGGTTCATCCGCCGCAGCACCATTCCCAACATTGTGGGCACCAGCAATACGGCCAGAATTTGCGCTACATTGCCCGGCGGGATGACATAATCCGCCCCCACCCCCGCAAGCCCGCCATAAAACGACAACAGGACCGGCACCATAACCACCGCCGCAAGCGTGGATACTGTGGTCATCATGATGGACAGCGCCAGAACACCCTTGCTGAAATAGGCGAAAATGTTGGATGTGGTGCCGCCGGGCATGCAGGCAATCAGCAACAGCCCCACAACCAGCGCGGGCGGCAGGCCCAGAGCCACCGCCAGCAAGAACCCCAGAAACGGCATGACAGCAAACTGACTAAGCAGGCCCACCATAATGCCCTTGGGCTTGCGAAAGGCAATCAGGAAGTCGCGCGGCGTCATGCTGGCCCCCATGCCCAACATGATGACCATCATCATGATCCCCAGTAATGTGGTTTCCAGTTCTGTCAGCATGGTATCAGACCTTTCCCGCGAATTCGGCGCGCATTTCAGCCTTCAGGTCCTTGCGCAGGATCTTCCCGATAGGGGATTTCGGCAGCTCATCGCGGATGATCACGCTTTTGGGCACCTTGTAAGCCGCCAGATATTTGCGGCAATGTGCAATCACATCCTGCTTGGTCAGGTCATCGGGCTGGTCAGGGTTGCGCACGACATAGGCGCGCACCGCTTCGCCCGATTTCACGTCCGGCACGCCTATAACGGCTGCTTCCAGCACTGTGGGCAACTTGGCCAGACAATCCTCAACCTCGTTGGGGTAGACATTGAAGCCGGACACCAGAACCATGTCCTTCTTGCGGTCTACAATGCGCAAATAGCCGTCTGCATCCATTGTGGCCACGTCCCCTGTAAACAGCCAGCCGTTTTGCAAGGTTTTGGCCGTATCTTCGGGGCGGTTCCAATAGCCCAGCATGACCTGCGGCCCCTTGACCAGCAATTCGCCGGGTTGTCCGTCATCCACAGGGTCGGCATTGTCATCGACCAGCGCAATTTCCGTTCCCGGCACCGGCACCCCGATGGACCCGGCGCGCATGGGTTGCTCCAGCGGGTTGAACGTCACCAAAGGCGCGGATTCGGTCAGCCCGTACCCTTCGGCCACGCGGGTGCCGGTGATCCGTTGCCAACGCTCGGCCACCGCACCATGAAGCGCCGTGCCGCCCGCAATGGCGGCGGTCAGGGTTTTAGGCGGATAGGCCGCGAACCATTCTTCATTCATCAGCCCGTTGAACAGGGTGTTCACGCCGGTAATCCATGTCACTGGGTAATTTTCCAACGCCCGCTGGATATTTTGCACAGGGCGCGGGGACGGCACCAGAATATTGCGTGCGCCAAGCCCGAAAAACGTCATTAAATTGGCCGTAAACGCAAAGATGTGGTAGACAGGCAGCGCCGTCAGCACGCAATCATCACCGGTCATATGATGCGACCCCATGGCACGCACCTGTTCCAGATTGGCCAGAATGTTGCCATGGCTAAGCATCGCGCCCTTGGCGACACCAGTTGTGCCCCCTGTATATTGCAGCAGTGCCAGATCATGGGGTTTCAACTGGTCCCAATCCGTGACCCTGGGCTGTTTGCGCCCCCGTCGCAATGCCTCGCGGATCCGCAAAACCGGCACTGTCAGCTTGGGCACCGGCGGCAAGCTGCGTGTCCAGACCTTCTGGACACCACGAATTATGAATTCCGGAATGCGCGGGAAAAATTCGGGCACGCCCGCCAGAACAACATGGCGAATGCCGGTCTGCGGAATCACTTCGGGCAGTTTGTCGGTGAACATGTCGCTGATCACCAACACCTCGACACCGGCATCATTGAACTGATGCGTCATCTCAGACGCGGTATACAGCGGGTTTGTGTTCACCAGAACGCAACCCGCCTTGAACGCACCAAATGCCGCCACCGGATAGGCCAGCCCATTGGGCAGTTGCACAGCCACCCGCGCGCCCCGTTTCAGCCCGCATTCATGGCGCAGGAAGCTGGCAAAGTCATCGGACAGCGCGCCAACCTGCGCGAATGTGTGGGTGCCGCTCATGCCGTTGGGCACAACGCAGGTAAAGGCTTTCTTCCTTGCGAAGGTCGTGCAGGCATCCTGCACCAGTTCAGCCAGACTGGCATAGGGCGACGGGGCAAGCGTGGGCGATATGTCAGTGCCATACGCCGCCAGCCAAGGACGGTCAGCTGCGGTTTTGTTCAAGGTATCCTCCCTCACCTGTGAAGCGATAACAGGCGTTGCGGCCAGCATTCCTCACTATCAGACAGCAAACAAGCCCTGATGTTCGTTCGACGCTGGGGCAGTTTTGAAATAACCTTGCGTCACATTCTACGGGGCCGGGCATAAATGGCGCTATTGCGGTGCCGCTTCTGCCATCAGCCGGTCAGAATGCTGTTCGATCACTGATTCCATCTGCACCAGAAATTCGCGCGGCGCCAACCCCGCCGGGATGGGGGGCAGGAATTCCACCACCGCCACGCCGGGTTTGCGATACAGGCTGTGTTTTGGCCAGAACAGGCCCACATTCGTTGCAACCGGCACGCATTCCCCGCGCATCTGGTCATACAGCACGGCGGTTCCCACCTTATAGGGCAGTTTCGCCCCGGGCGCGACGCGGGTACCTTGCGGATAGATGATCAACTGTCCCGCTTCTTCCTGCCCTGCCGCAACGCGTTTCATCATATCCTTGATCGCAGACCCGCGTTTGCCACGGTCAACAGGCACGCAGCCTATGCGCATGGCATACCAGCCCAACAAAGGCGCCCATTTCAATTGTTTCTTCATCACAAAACGCGGGCGCGGCAAGGCCCCGAATATAAGGATAATATCAAAGAATGACTGATGCTTGGCCGCAACCAGCACTGCACCGTCCGGCACAGTGCCGCGTATTTCCGACCGCAAGCCCGCAATCCATGCCGCAGACCAGCGCACATAATGGCAAAAGCTGTGACAAGCCCGCAGTGCCATGTCCCGCCGCACCAGCGCAAGCGGGGCAAACGCAACTGCCAGCACCAGCATTGCGACATACATTTGCGCAATAAACACCACAGACCGGACCCATTGGACCGCATAGCGCATCAGGTAACCCCCTTCAGAACACCCAAGGCCGTTGCCTTGGCCGCAGCCCAGGCAAGGAGGGCCGTAACCACCGGCAATGACAGTGGCAAAAGCCACCCTAAACCTTGGAACCCCAAGCCCGAAAAGACGCTACTGCCGCTGGCAGGATCAGGCAATAGCATCATGGCAACAGCCCCCGCACCGGCCCCCGCAGCTGCGCCGAGCGTGGCGCGCAGCGTCATGCGCCGGACGAAGGCGCGCGCAATGAAGCGGTCCTGCGCGCCCACCAGCCGCAACACGCGGATAACCTGCGCATTGGATGCAAGCGACGCACTGGACGCCAGCATGACAATCGCCGCCATCACCGACCCTATCAACACCAGCGACAGGTTCGCCAACTGGCGCAGCCGCGCCGCGCCTTCAGCCAGCGGCCTGCGCCAGCGCGTGTGATCGTCATAAACGGCACCCGGCGCTTCGGCAGACAAGCGCAGCCGCAGCCCCTGTCGGTCCGGTCCGTCGGGCGTTTCGGTCACATCTATCAGGCGCGGCAAGGGCAGCGCATCCAGCGGAAGGTCGGGGCCAAGCCAGGCTTCCAGCAAGCCCGCCTGTTCATTGTCGGTCATTTCGCGCGCGGCCACTATGCCCGGCGTGGTGCGCAATACTTCCAGCACAAGGGCGGTTTGTTCGGCCATTTCTTCGGGCGGCGCAGAAATGCGCACAGTGGCCGTCTGCAACAAGGCTGCCTGCCAGTTCTGCGCCAGCCGTGCCGCCGAGACGGACAATGCCAGCGCAAACACCGCCAAAAACGCCATGGCCGCCGCACTTAGCCCGACCAGCCAGACACCGCGCCCGCTGCGCGGCACAACAAGGCGGGTCACGTCAGTGCGGGTCATAACTCTGCACCTGCGGCCTGAACCTCGCCACGGGCAATACGCAAAACCCGTGTGGACACCTGTGTTTTCGCAAACCGGATCAGGTTCAGATCATGCGTTGCAATCAAAACTGCCGTGCCCATGCGGTTCAGTTCGATCATCAGCGACATCAGCCGCTGGGACATGTCCCAATCCAGATTGCCGGTCGGTTCATCCGCCAGCAACACCTCGGGCGAGGCGATGATGGCGCGCGCAAGGGCCGTGCGCTGCCGTTCCCCGCCCGACAGGGTTGGCGGCAATGCCCGCGCCTGCCCCCCCAACCCCACCCATGCCAGAAGGTCGGCAAGGTTGTCGGCAGAAACCGCGCGTCCCGTCACACTTAACGGCAGCGCCACATTTTGTTCCACACTCAGATGGTCCAGAAACTGGCAATCCTGATGCACGATACCAATGCGCTGGCGGGTGCGCGCCAGATCATCGCGCGACATGGTGCGTATATCCTGCCCCAACAGGGTGACACTGCCGGAACTTGGCAGCAACTCACCGTAACATAGCTTCAGAAACGTGCTTTTGCCTGCACCGGAAGGGCCGGTCAGGAAATGGAAACTGCCTTTTTCCAAGGTGATGGACGC
This sequence comes from Roseinatronobacter sp. NSM, assembly GCF_052379845.1. Lineage (NCBI taxonomy): Bacteria > Pseudomonadati > Pseudomonadota > Alphaproteobacteria > Rhodobacterales > Paracoccaceae > Roseinatronobacter > Roseinatronobacter sp. NSM. The sequence continues at coordinate 104,052 of NZ_JBQTCF010000002.1, forward strand.
ATTCCTGAACAGCGGCCCACCGCCATAATCATGGGCAACATCGTGAAACGCAATCATACTGCGGCCACCTTTGGCTTGCGCGTGGGATCATAGCAACGAAGTATGGCGTTCGGCATCAGGAACATTTCTTCTACCTTGTCAGATCAGCAATACCTTGGAACACGCCTGATCGCTTGCTACAATAGTTGATAAACAGCGCCAATCCTGCATTTCGCAAGGCGAAGGATCTAAATGATGCGTATCACCTGTCCAAGTTGCCTTGCGCAATACGAAATCGACGCCAGCTTGCTTTCCAAAGATGGCCGGGAGGTGCAGTGTTCTGGCTGCAGCCATATCTGGTTTCAGCAAGCCGACAGCGCGGCACCAAAACCGCAAACGCCGCCTGCACCGCCCCCCCCCGCGACTGATACGGCGGACCAGAACCAAGGCGCAGACCCCAAGCCCGCCGAAGAAGACGATAAGACCGGGCTTTTTGATACAACATTGAAACCCAGATCACGACGTCTGGACCCGTCCGTTGCGGATGTGCTGCGCGAGGAAGCACAGTTCGAAGCCAGCCAGCGCCAGCGCGAGGCCGAGGGGCTACAATCCCAACCCGACCTTGGGCTACTGGCCAGCGCCCCTTGGCCAGCGCCCCATGCCGACCCCACCACCCCCGATACCGAAGCGGCCCCCAAAACAGACACACCGGCGGGGCCACAAGCTGCATTCCCTGACATTGATGACATCAGCGCCACGCTGGAACCCATAGGCGAAGCGCGCAAGCACAGTGATTTCGCGCTGCCCCAGACAGCACAGGCACGGCAACGCAGCTTCTTGCGCGGGTTTGCCGTGCCGCCCCTGCTGGCCATGCTGATGGTCGGGTTTTACGTCATGGCCCCGCACTTGGTTGCGGTGGCACCATTTTCGGCGCCGGTCGTTTCAGCCTATGTTGGGGTGGTTGATTCCGCGCGCGCAGGGCTACAAAATATGTTGGCCGGGTTGTAAGCTGGCGGCATGGCCTGAATGACCACGGCGGGCCATGGCGGCCCGCGCGGTGGTCAGTTCCCGCCAAAGATTGACCCCAAAATCCCGCGAATGGTATCATCCAACGTGGAAGCGGGCGCCTGTCGGGGTTCGGGCGCAGCACGGAAGCTGCGATCATCCATCACCGGGCGTTGCGGTTCCAGCATGGGCAGATCGCGCGCGGGCAAGCCCTGATGCACGCGGGTCATGACTTCGTGCCATATCTCGGCGGGCAGGCCGCCGCCTGTCACCCCGGTCAGCGGTGAATTGTCGTCATATCCCATCCAGACCCCTGCAACATAGTCCGCTGTAAAGCCAATAAACCAAGCATCACGCGCGGCCTGGGTTGTGCCGGTTTTACCTGCGGCTGGCCGGTCGGGCAGGCGCGCGCGCCCGCCGGTGCCGTCTTGCAAAACACGGGTCATCATCCATGTTAGCATCTGCGCCGATTGCTCGGAAATGACGCGGTCGCCCATGCCGTTGGTCGCAGAAAAAAGCGGGCTTTGTTCACCCAGAAGGGTCAGATCCTCTATGCCATAGGGCCGAACGGCGCTTCCGCCATTCAAAATGCCCGCATAGGCAGCTGTCATTTCCAGCAACGTTGATTCCGACGCCCCCAGCGCAAGCGCGGGACCTTCGGCCAGTTCGCTGCGCAACCCGAACTGGTTTGCAACAGCCCGCACCTGGTCACGCCCCATGGCCTCGGAAATGCGCACAGCGGGCGTGTTCAGTGATTTGGCCAATGCTTCTGTCAGCGTCACAAAGCCGTGGAATTCCCCGTCATAATTGCGTGGCGACCACGCGCCAGAACCGGGAATATTGATGGTCAGCGGAGCATCTTCGACAATGTCAAATGGTTCGAACCCGTTTTCCAGCGCTGCGGCAAACAGGAATGGTTTGAACGCCGACCCGGTTTGGCGCATGGCCTGTGTGGCGCGGTTGAACCCACCAACAGAGGGGTTGCGCCCGCCCACCATGGCACGGACCGCCCCGTCCGCAGACATGACAACCACGGCCACTTCAGCTTCGGACCCGTCCCGAACGCGGTTTTCGAAAATATCGCGCACCGCATCTTCTGCCGCGGCCTGCAAGCGGGGATCGAAGGTCGTGCGCATCAACACATCTTCGGTGGTGTCGCGCGTAAGATAGGCAGGACCGCTTTGCATCAGCCAGTCAGCGAAATGAATTCCACGCCGCGATTCCGCAGAATCGGACAGCGTGGCCGGATAGGCGCGCGCCTCGGCCAGTTCGTAATCCGTCAACAGCCCCTGTTCATGCATCAGCCCGGTGACAACATTTGCGCGCGCCTGCGCGCGCGCAAGGTTGCGGGTGGGCGCGTAATAGGACGGCGCAACCAAAAGACCCGCCAGCATTGCGGCCTCTGACGGGCCAACTTCATTCGCTGAACGCCCGAAATAGCGCTGCGCGGCAGCTTCAAAACCGCGCGACCCGGCCCCAAGAAAGGCGCGGTTCATGTAGATCGTCAGAATATCATCTTTGGACAGCTTCGCTTCCAATGCAAAAGCATAGGGCAATTCCTTGATTTTGCGCCACACTGTGCCACGGCGGCAGTCAGCCTCATAGGCGGCCTCCGACTCCCACGCGTCGGGGTCGAAGGGCACACCAAGGCATAGAAGCTTGGCCACCTGCTGGGTAATGGTGGACCCGCCCGCCCCCGAAAACGCGCTGCGCCCGGATGACATGTTCGTTCTGATCGCGCCCGCAATACCGCGCGGCGACACCCCCAGATGCCAATAAAAGCGCCGATCCTCGGTCGCAATAATCGCATTTTTCAAATACGGCGACACAGTATCTGCAGTAATGGCCCCCCCGAATGTTTCGCCACGCCACGCAAACACAGTGCCGTCGCGGTCCATCATGGTTACGGACCCGCGCGCGCGGGCATCCAGCAAATCGGCCAAGGGGGGCATATTCGCGTAGAAGTAGAATGTGGCGCCAGCAAGGATAAGCGCCACGACGGCAGCAGTGCGCCACATCACCCCCCAAATGATGCGCCAGACAAACCGCACCAGCCCCCTGATGAAACGCGTCACCACATTGCCTGTGGGCGCTTTCGCCCGCTGGGGTTTGGCTTTGCGCGATACCTTGGCCTTGGTCGCTGCTGCACTGGCCGGGGCTGCGGGCTTCGCACCGCGCTTGTCCGCAACCAGATTCTTGCGTTTGTTTCCCGCACCGCCCATTCAATTGACCTACTTATCAGAAACACATGAAAATGACATATCGGCATTTTGCCGGCACGGGTGCCCTTTTGCCAGTGCGCAGACCATCTGACCAGCACCTTCGCAACAAAGTGTTGAGGTGTTTGCGTCAAGTCACGATTCAGTTTTGATTATTTTTTAAGCAACGATGCTATTTTGTGCATTTTTTTTCGGTTTTTGTCATCTTGAGGATATTGCAGCGCAGCAAAGCATTGAGGCGGCGCCCAGTTTTTGTGCTGACTGACCAACAGGCCCGAGGGGGTCCCGGCAGTAGTGAAAAGGGGAAGGCACCGTGAAATACATCATAGCGGCGATAAAACCGTTCAAGCTGGAAGAGGTGCGCGAAGCGCTGACCTCGATTGGCGTGCGCGGAATGATGGTCACTGAAATCAAGGGCTTCGGCGCGCAGTCGGGACATACCGAAATTTATCGTGGCGCCGAATATGCCGTGAATTTCGTGCCGAAGCTGAAGCTTGAAATTGCTGTGTCTGACGGCATGGCCGATCAGGTCGTTGAAACGCTGCAGAAGACAGCGCGCACCGACAAAATCGGTGATGGCAAGATTTTCGTGCTTGATCTGGCGGCAGCAACGCGCGTGCGGACTGGCGAAACCGGCGACGACGCACTGTGACCCGCGGAAACCTTGATAAAAGATCAAAAGGACAAATGCAGATGCAATTCAAAAAACTTATACCCTTGATCGCCGCTGCCGCGCTGGCGCCCAGTCTGGGCTTCGCGCAGGAAGCCGCAGAGGTTGCCGAAACCGGCATTGACGCCGTTGAACGCCTGAATATGGAAATGGTGTTCATCATGAACTCGCTGCTGTTTCTGGTCGGCGGGTTTCTGGTGTTCTTCATGGCTGCGGGCTTTTGTATGCTGGAAACCGGCCTTGTCCGGTCCAAAAACGCGACCATGCAGCTGATCAAGAACGTGGCGCTGTTTTCATTGGCGACGGTTGCTTACTTCGTGGTCGGCTTCAACCTGATGTATCCGCTTGGCGACTGGGTTGTAGAAGGCTGGTTGGGTGGCATTGCGCCCACTGTTCTGGAACCTGTCGGCGTTGCCTTCGAGGATCTGGATGATGTGGAATACGCCTCCATCGGGTCGGATTTCATCTTCCAGCTGATGTTCTGTGCCGCAACCGCGTCGATCGTTTCGGGCGCTGTGGCCGAACGTATTAAACTGTGGCCCTTCCTTGTGTTCGTTGTCCTGTTGACGGGCATCATTTACCCGATTCAAGCCAGCTGGAGCTGGGGCGAAGGCTTCCTGAGCGATGTCGGCTTCCTTGACTTTGCCGGGTCTTCCATCGTGCACAGTGCTGGTGGCTGGGCTGCCTTGGCCGGGGTTATCGTTCTGGGCGCACGCACCGGCAAATATGGCAAGGATGGCCGCGTAACGGTTATGGCCGGTTCGAACCTGCCGCTGGCCACGCTGGGCATGTTCATCCTGTGGCTGGGTTGGTTCGGGTTCAATGGCGGGTCGCAACTGGCAATGGGCACTGTCAGCGATATGGCCGATGTCAGCCGTATCTTCGCCAACACCAACACAGCCGCTGCAGGTGGGGCTATTGCCGCGCTGATCCTGTCGAAAGTGCTGTATAGCAAGCCTGACCTGACCATGGTTCTGAACGGCGCGCTGGCTGGTCTGGTGTCCATCACCGCTGAACCGCTGACACCGGGTCTGGGCATGGCAACGTTGATCGGCGCTGTTGGTGGTGTGATTGTCGTTCTGACTGTTCCGCTGCTGGACAAGCTGAAACTGGATGACGTTGTTGGCGCAATTCCGGTCCACCTGTTCGCGGGTATCTGGGGCACGCTGGCCGTGGTTCTGACCAACCCTGATGCAACGCTGTCAGCACAGATCATCGGCATTGTCGCAATCGGCGCGTTCATGTTCATCGCATCGCTGGTGGTGTGGCTGATCCTGAAAGCGGTAATGGGTATCCGTGTCAGCGACGAAGATCAGGTAACCGGTCTGGACACAACCGAACTGGGCATGGAAGCCTATCCTGAATTCAGCAAGGGTTAACCCAGCCCGAGCATGAACACGAAAGGCCCGGCCACTGGACCGGGCCTTTTGCATTGGCCGAGAACATGCGGGCATGTTGATGAAACACCGAAAAGCTTTAACCTGTTGTTTTTCTGCAGTTTCGAAGCGAAAATTCAATCAACTTTTCCTGCAATTCCCTTGGGATGTGATGGAAAATGCATCATCTGCGATACCAACGCAGCCGCCACGACGCAGGACCACATCGTGATCCTTGCTTAACGGACCTGCAACTTGACAAGCCATGGTTGACCTGAAACCCTAATGCACGCACCAGCGGACATTAGGAGAAAATCATGCGTTTTGCCATTTATACTCTTGCAACATTGGGGTTGGCACATGCCGCATCTGCCCAAGGCAGCTATGTCGTGCAACCGGGTGACACCTTGCGCACAATCGCCCAGCGTGAATTGGGCGATGTGCGCGCGTGGCGCAGTTTGTGTGATCTCAACAGACTGTCAGATTGTGATCGCATTCTTTCAGGTATGATGCTGGAATTGCCGACAACGCCCGACAGCGCCGCCGATGAAGCCACCCACACCGCACCACAGCCCGAAACAACCGAAACCGACCCGGACGCAGCCGCATCCGCCGTGGCACCGACTGAACAAGGGGTCGAAACATATGCACTTGGCACCGACCTTGGCCTGCCCTTCAATACGTCGCGCGGATACCAGCTTGTCGAAACAGACGCTGGCGTAACCCTGTCCGGTCATGTCGAAAATGCCGGGGCGGGTGGGCAAACCGGCGGCGCGTTCATTCGTCTGTCTGACGCGTTCGAAGAAGCCGCAAGCGGCAACCGGATCCGCATTGAAATTACGGCAACCGGACCAGAAGGCGGCACTATCGCTGCGGCCTATTCGACCGCCGAAGTCGGGAATTCCGGCTGGCGAACGCTGCCTGTCGGACCGGAACCAACCGTGACATCCTTTGAGTATAATGTCCCCCCGATGGTAAACGGCAACGGCGACTTCCTTGGCATCCAGCCCGACCCGGAAAATACCGGCGCAAGCGTGACCATGCTGTCAATCCGTCTGGACGTGCTTTCGGACTAACCGCGCCAACCAACAGCGGGACTCCATGTCATGAATGCTTCTTTTCGCGGCAGTATCATACATTCCCAACCGCTTGACATGGATTCCCGCTTTCTTTCAGCCAGTCTTTTATCTACACCCGACATCGAAAAGCATGGTAAATCCCGGCCCTTCGGGGACACCACGCAATCGAGGGTTTTTTGAATGACGCATCCTTCTGCAAAAATGGTATTTGTCGTCGGCAACAGCCGCAGCGGCACCACAATGATGTCGCGTGTGCTGGGGCGCAACAGCGCCATTCATGGCTTCCCGGAATTGCACTACATCGAACAGATGGTCACCGCAGAGCAGTTTGCCTCTGATAATGCTGTCGAGGATGCGCGGGCAATAGATTTGGTGGCGCGTCTCATCTCGATCTTCAGATTGGGCTACTTCAAGCGCCGTGAACCCGAAAGGTTCGTTGCAGAAGCGCAGGATATCATCAACAAGGTAATGCCACGGACGCATGCGGCATTGCTGCGCGCTACCATGCTGACCGAGGCACGACGCCATGGCGCAGTGATCGCCTGCGAACAGACCCCGCGAAACGTATTCCACATCGACGCAATCCTGGCTGCATATCCCGATGCCGTGGTCATAAACATGGTCCGCGACCCGCGTGATGTATTGCTGTCGCAAAAGAACAAATGGCGGCGCCGGTCCATGGGGGCGCCAATTCCACGGTTCGAGGCGCTTCGCTCATGGATGAACTACCATCCGCTGACCATGTCCCTCTTGTGGAAGTCGGCCGTAACAGCCGGTTGCAGGCCCCGTGACCGCGTTCTGACAATCCGGTTCGAGGATCTGCTGGAACAGCCGCAGGACACCTTGCAGAAGATCTGCGTGCATGTTGGGGTAATCTACGATCAAGATATGCTAAATGTTGACCAAATCAATTCATCAACGAGGCAAGATAGCTTCGGAACTGTCGGCATAGATAATACGCGCAGTGATGCTTGGCGCAGTGGCGGACTGTCCGCATCAGAAATCACCATCTGCGAAAGAACCAATTCAGAGCTGATGAAGAGTCTGGGATATGCACAAAGTGATTCTCATGCAGGCTTTTTCCCAATAGTCTTTCAGAAACTGTTGATGCCTGTGAAGCTGATCGGCGCGCTTGCTCTAAATCTAGGGCGCGTGCGCAATCTCCTCGGCTGGCTGCGCAAGCGTCTGGTTGCATGAGACGGTTTGAAGCCTCTGGTGTATTCATTATCAAGGTGACGGCTGCGGCTGTCAGCTATATCTTTGTGCTGCTCCTTGCACGCATGATGGCCCCGGCGGATTTCGGCATTGTCGGCGCGTTGCTGACCGGCTCATTACTGCTGTCAGTTACGGGAATTCTGGGACAGCGCACGGCAATTCTGCGCTTCATCCCCCCCCTGCGCAAATTGCAAGGCGACGATGCCGAACAAACCCGTAGCATGATCAACCGTGCCTTCACGCTGGGCCTGACGGGTATGATCGGCCTGACTGTGCTGCTTGGGGTGGCATTGCTGATCGCGGACAGCACAGGATTGCGCGCTGTGCCATGGCCGGTCTTCGCGGGGCTTGCGCTGATTCCGCTTGTGGGCTGGATCGACATGCAAGCCCACCTGGCGCGCGCGTGGCGGTCTGTCATGCTGGCGCTGGTGCCAAAGGAAATACTGTGGCGCGCCTTGGTGCTGGTGGCGGCAGCGGCAGTGTATTTCTGGGGCGGTGGCGAAGACCTGGCGTTGGGAACTGTCGTGGCGCTGATGATCGGCGTGCTGGTTGTCCTGATCATGGGGCAAGGCGCGGTGATGGGACGAACCATGCCCCGCCCGAGACTGGACCGCAGCACCCTGCGCGACACACCGCAGGACTGGCGGCGTACAGTTGTTCCCTTCTGGGTAAATGGCGTGGCGTCCATGTTCCTGACCAATGCCGATGTGGTCATCGTGGCGCTGGTGCTGGGCGGGGAGCCAGCGGCCTATTACTTCGCGGCAAACCGTGTGGCGATGTTGTGTCATTTTTTCCTGCTGAGCCAGAATATTGTCGTTGGCCCGAAAATTTCGGCGGCATGGCATTCGGGGGAACGTGACAAGGTTCGGGCAATGGTTCAGCATGCCACTATCCACGCATTTGTGCCAACAACGGCAGTAGCCGCGATTATTTTCTATTTTTCGGCAGACATATTGAATCTATTTGGTGAGGGTTACGGCGATAGCTATCGTCTTGTCCAAATACTAGCAGCATCAGCTGTGATACAAAGTGCATTTGGACCGGCATTTGCTGCTCTTGAGCTTTGCAATAGGGAAAGAAGTGTACAAAGCGTGCAAATCATTGCGATCGTTTCTTTCATATTCGTTGCACTAATACTCGTTAGCACCCACGGCACTATCGGTATGGCTATCAGTGTAATGTTAATCACTTTCAGCTCGCGTCTAATCGCGTTCTTGTTACTTCGCAAAACACTAGAAAATGAGCAAAACAGGTCGCGAGAATGAGATTTTTTTCCTTTATTTTATTTTTGCTATACGTTCGCTTCATATCTGGTGGACTTGATGCTCAATTCTCAACGCGTATTTCACTGGTGACATCTGCCATCATAATGATTGCGCTAGCGTTTAATTTGCTTACTAAGCTTACGTTCAGCTCAAAGTTGGCGCCAATTTTTTTTGGCATTTCAACGATGGGTATAGCCTCATTTTTTTCGTTTCTTCTGAATGACATTCAGAACTATGGATCTGCATCAACAACTATCTCATCACTCATTTTATATTTTTTATTATTAAACTACTTTTTTACGATATCAATTACACATGACATCATGGAAAAGCTATTCTTATTTTCAAAATTAATCTTAGTGTTTGGTTTTATTTTCTGCATGATTCAAATTGGGACAGATAAAGTTTTCATAGAACGCGCTGGCTCAGGAATAAAACGTGTTTACGGCCTAACGGCGCATCCGGTCACTTTCGCGATGCAAACAGTTATATTTATCGTTTTATCTGAAGTTTTGCGGATAAAGCTGCGGAAGCCGGTGTCAATCCTATACATTATCACAATCGCTTTAGCATTTATATCAATATACCTCACCTATGCAAGAACTGCGTGGCTAATGCTAGCAATAGTAATGATGGTATACGTTTATTTTTCTGCCAAACCATTGGTAAAACCGTTTATTTTTATTGGCGTTTTGTTTGGACTTACTATTTCTATATTAGTATCTAATAGATTTGATGATCTAGCGTCACTTTCAACTTTTTTAACCTATACGGCTTTTGATACGACACAGTACGATTATCGTTTTGTGCAATCTTCAATGGCATGGCGAATAGTTAACTGGGTGCTTCATTTTAGAATTGCGCTGGACTCACCCTTTTTCGGATTTGGCCCCGGCCAGTCTACGTTCGTGAGCATCTTCGGACTTGAAATGCACAATGCCTTTCTAGAAACATTCATAGAGCTGGGTATTTTTGGTGTAATAGGCCTGCTGTCATTGATATTCGGTGTAACGAAATTACTTTACGGTCGGGCAGAATTAGAGGACAATCCTAGGGTTGCAAATGCGCTCACAAAAAGCGTATTCGCGGGCATCCTTTTGAGTATGTGCTTCAGTGTCGGCTTTCTTGATCAAACTGGCGGTGTAATGGCTTGTCTGATCCTACTGGCTGTGTTCTCAAGACGTTCACTTTACACTTCAGGACAGTAGAAATGGCAGAACTCATATTTTTAGTTGGATTTCCTCGTTCGGGAACTACATTCTTGGCGACGTCCCTGAGCCGCTTTGAAGGAGTATGCAGCACTCCCGAAACGCATTTTTACACTGATATCCTCGAAAGCTGTTTTTTTCCTCGAAGGAAAATTCCGGTTGAGCGCATTTCAAATGAATTTTCTGATCGACTTCGACTGCGAGATCTCGAAATTGATTTCAAGTTAGTGGGCAATAACTCTAATTCCACTTCGAAAACTAATAGAGTGAGTTTCTTCAGGAACGTTGTAGATATCTATGCAAAGAGAAACTCCGCTGAAATAGTAGTAGAGAAGACACCGGATCATTTTAGGATGATTGATCAAATTCGTGCCGACTTTCCAGAATCCCCTATTATTGTAATAGTACGAAACCCAGTGAATGTATTACTTTCACTTAAAAAGGTTCCGTGGGCGACTAAGTCTGATATTTTTTATTTACTTGAATGGGGATACTTGCATGAAAAATTGTGTAAAAGTGATAAGAATGTGGTGTTAGTCCACTATGAAGATCTTGTAGAAGATTGGGATAGAACACTAAGAAAAATAGATGTTAAATTTTTAACAGGTAGAAAGATAACTGATACTCCTCTTGGGGAGGCGGTTCCTGAGTGGGAACTTCAGTGGAAGTCAAATGCTCTTGGTAACACTATCGTAGACAAAGCGAAGGGCTCATCTGAAGCGACTCCAAAGTTAACTGTATGGGTTGAAAAGGTTGTAGGAGATCAAATGCAAAAACTTGGATATAATGCTCAATCCACCGCCTTCAGATATAAATTACTAGTAAGGGCTTTCGGAATTTATCTTTGGCTAAGGAAGCTGCGGAAGTTGATGACGTATGGCTTAGGACTAACTAGCATCCTACCAAGCGAAAGAAAGTTGACAAAAACTATAAATCAACAAAAAATTTAGCTCGTATATAACACATCAGAGCGGCGAGCTTTTACTGTCTTCAGTTAGCCCAATGCCACAATCAGGGCTGAGGTCAGGGAACTGACGGTAGGTTTCGACGAACATGCAGCATTTTGCGGGATTGGCCGTGCCGTCAGCCCTTCTTGCCCTGCCCGCGCGCGTATTTGTCTTCATAGCGTATGATGTCATCTTCGCCGACATATGAACCAGTCTGCACCTCGATAAGGACCATCGGCACTTTGCCAGGGTTTTCCATCCGGTGAACGGCGCCCAGCGGAATGTAGATGGACTCGTTTTCGGTGACCAAACGGGTGTCATCGCCCACGGTGACCTTTGCGGTGCCTTCGACCACGATCCAGTGTTCGGAGCGGTGGAAATGGCTTTGCAGCGACAGTGCGGCGCCCGGGTGAACATGTATGCGCTTGACCTGAAAGCGCGCGCCGACAGCAAGGCTTTCGAACCACCCCCAAGGGCGGTGGTCTTTTGGCAGGTCTGTGGCCTGCTTCACGCCTTTTGCCTTCAGCGCCGCCACTGCCAGTTTCACGTCTTGGGTGCGCGTCTTGTCCACAACCAGAACAGCGTCATTCATGGCCACGACCACAACGCCCTTCAGCCCAAGGCCCACGACTGTAAGATCATCACTATCGGCACGCAACAGGCTATCTTCACAGTCAATCGCCGTAGCATCGCCGGACAGTTGCACGCCATTCTCGTCACGCGCCCCTTCGCCCCAAACCGCATCCCAACTGCCAAGATCGGACCACCCAGCGCCAAAAGGCACAACCGACAGGTTGCTGGCTTTTTCCATAACCGCGTGGTCGATGGAAATATCCTGCATCTGGACCCAAGGTTCGGGTGCCAGCCTCAGAAAACCAAGATCTTCCTCCGCCTGTTCCAGCGCCTGTGTGACCTGCGCCAGCATCCCGGGCATATACTGCTGGAACGCGGCAACTATATCGGACGCGCGAAACAGGAAAATGCCGGAATTCCACAGATGCCGCCCGCTTTCCAGCATGTCTTTCGCGCGGGCCAGTTCAGGTTTTTCAACAAACCGCGACAGCGCGACCACGGCCCCATCGCTGTGCAGGTCCTCACTCAGCTCCAGATAGCCATAACCGGTTTCCGGGTAGGTGGGCTGAATCCCGAACGTCACCAGACGCCCTTGTTTGACCGCGCCCAGCCCTGCCTCCACAGATGCGACGAAAGCGGCAGTATCAGGCACAACATGGTCCGAGGGGGTGACCAGCAAAACCGCATTTGGGTCACTGCGCTGCGCATGCAAAGCAGCCGCCAGCACCGCCGGCGCCGTATTGCGCGCCTCCGGTTCAATCAAAATGGTCTGCGCCGAAAGTCCGATATCGGCCAATTGGTCCTGAACGATGAATCGGAAGTCGGAATTGGTGATAACAATCGCTGCGCCGAAACCCGCACCGCTGACACGCCGCGCAGAAGCTTGAAACAGCGTTTCATGGCCAATCAGGGGCACAAACTGCTTGGGGTAGCTTTTCCGCGACAAGGGCCATAACCGTGTCCCCGAACCACCACTAAGGATAACCGGTGTAATCATTTCAAGCCACCTATGTCAAAAACAAGACCCGTTGAAATCCATTCAAAAACCTGCAACGCACCACGATAGTTTTTGTTGTTGTAGGATTTTCTTCTACAGCACTGCCGCAGACTGATCAAAGTGTTTACACGCGCGCAAAACATATTTGATTTCCAAACACTTCAACATCTGTTTCCAATCACGTCATACGGTCACGCAAGGCATTGCGCAGCTTCTGCAAATGAACTGCCAGAAGATTTTGCGCTTGGGCAGCAGTGGGGGCTTCAGTGTAGCAGCGGCATTCGGGCGCGTTGCCCGATGGGCGCAAATGCACAACCAGCCCGTCCGCGAACAGCACCCGCAACCCGTCAGTCAGATCAAGCCCCGCTTCGGGCGTGCCCGCATCGAAAAATTCGGCGCGGGCGCGGGCGTCAACAGACAGCCGATGTATCAGCCTACTCGATGCGTCGGTCGGAATACCTTGCACGCGGTCGGATGCTGTAAACCGATCAGGCAGTTCGCGCAGCAAACCACCGACGCCTTGCCCCTTGGCATGGGTAAACGCCATCGGTGCGATGACCGGCAACATACTGTCACGCGTCATCAAGGGCGGCAGCGGACCTGCGGGACCAGCAGCGGCAAAGCCCAGTAAAAAGCCACCATTGGCCTCATAGCCCACAACGCGGCTGGTCGGGTCGGCCGCAAGGACCGCATCCATCGCAGCCAGAACATAGGGCGAGCCTATGCGCGTGCGGTGCACAGCGGTAAATTCAGGGATCATACCCACCATGGAATTGGATGAGACTGGCGTGCAAACCACGTCAGCCCCCAGCGCCCGCGCGGTCAGCACGCCCAACACATCGCCCGCGACCACATTGCCCTGTGCATCGCACAGCAGGGGGCGGTCCGCATCGCCATCTGTCGACACAAGCGCATCCAGCCTGTGTTCAGCACACCACGCGGCAAGTTGCGCGCGGGTTTCAGCGGCAACCGCTTCGGTATCAACAGGAATGAAGTGATCGGCGCGCGCCAATGGAACTGCACTCGCACCAAGGCCCGCGAAAAGGTCCATCATCAGATCACGCGCAACGGAACTGTGCTGATAAACGCCAATGCGCAAGCCTGACAGCGCGTGCGGCCCATAGGCAGATACAAAGCGCGCAACATAAGCGGCTGCCACCCCGGGGGCGTCCTCAACATCCGGCAAGGTGCGGGCCAATGGCCATTCCTGACCAGAGGCCGCTTGAATGGCCTGCTCATCATGTTTGGAAATCTCGCCCGCGGTGGTATAGAATTTCAACCCGTTTCTGTCTGCCGGAATGTGGCTACCCGTCACCATGACCGCGCCGCAGCCCCGCGCCGCAGCCGCAGCCGCCAGCGCGGGTGTTGGCACGGCACCGGCCCGCACCGGCTGGACCCCTGCCGCGCGGATCGCCGCCAACACAGTTTCAGCAATCCCGGGCGAGGAGGGGCGCAAGTCCCAACCCACAATCACCGTGCCGCCATGCTGGCAGATGGCCAGATAGGCGCGCACAATATCCGTGATGACGTCATCGGTCAGCTCCGACACAAGGCCTCGCAGGCCGCTGGTTCCAAAGGCTGGGGGCAAAGTCAGCTCCTTTTGGGGGATAGGCTACAGAAAAACGGGGCTTTTCGTGGGCGGCAATAAAACGTCACGCCTTAGTATCTGCGGCCAGACCGACACCTTCAAGACACTTCTGCCGCGCATGGGGCAAACTGTCTGGCCCCCCGCCTGCTTGACACCGCCCCTCCCGTGAAATTGCCGCATATTCCCCGAATGGACGTTCGACATGGCCCCCACAGTGGCAGGTCAGTGTTCTGGTTCCGAGGGATAATTTCACTCAGCGACGGGCGACAAGATCTGCCACGCCTTGCGCCAGCGTAATATTCGGCGTCCAGCCCAAATCGCGCTTCGCCTTGGAAATATCCAGCACCACCTTCAGGGGGTCAAACGGGCGCGCAGGGTGCATATTGCGCGTGATCTGCACGCCGGTGGCTTGCTCGACAACATCACATAAGGTGTTCAATGATGTTCCTTGTCCGTAGCCACAATTATATGCCCCCAAAACAGGGTTTTCCAGTGTGGCCAGCATCAGTTGGACAAGATCGCGCACATGCACAAAATCGCGCACAGCGCTTCCATCCCCCCATATGGTAATGGGCTTGTTGTTCAGCGCCGCATTCACAAAAGTAGTGACCGCGCCCAGAACACCCAGCTTCTGCTGTCCCGGCCCGTAAGGGTTGGCAGGGCGAATAATGACGGGGCGCAGCCCGTACATATCCTGATACAGGCGAATATAGGCTTCGGCGGCAAGTTTTGTCGCGCCATAAGCTGAAGCGGGCCGAAGCGGGTGTGTCTCTGGTATGGGCAATTGTTCCGGTGGGCCATAGATGGCCCCGCCTGATGACAAATACAGCAAACGGGTCTGACCCAAACGCCGCATTTCTTCCAACAGGGTGATAAGGGGAAGCAAGTTGTCCTGCGCGTCCCCACGCGGGTCAGCCGTGGCTTGGGCCGGAACAGTCGAGGAGGCAAGGTGCCAGACAGCATCAACGGTTTTGATCAATTCCGCCTTGTCCACCAGTGCACCAAGACCACCCGGAACATAATCAAACGCGCCCGCATACTCGACCGATGGTTTCATGCTGCGCCCAACAGATGTCACGCGATGCCCGGATGCAAGGGCCTGGCGCACGGCCTCATCCCCGATGAAGCCGTTACCCCCGATGATTACGATATGTTTGGAATGCTGTGTCATAAGCGGTTTCTATTTCCTTCAAAAATACGTCGGGGCTGAACACGCTGTCGGACCAGTGTTTGGCGCGCTGGCCCATGCTGCGCGCAAGATCTGCGTCTTGTGCAAGTGCGCGAATGCACTGCGCCAATTCTTCAATGTTGTCGGGATCGAAAATTAACCCGCGTTGGCCGTGTTCGACCAATTCAGTGATTCCGCCCCGGTGGGCACCGATCACAGGCCGCGCCGCAGCAAAGGACTGATTGATGACATACGGAAAATTTTCGTGCCAAAGTGACGGGACAATTACAAAACGGGCATTTTCAAGCACGACATCCAGTTCCGCGCCCCAACGAGGGCCCAGAAACTCTATATTTGTCAGGCCGCGTTCAGCGACCATCTTCTCAAGCCTTTGCTGGTCGGGGCCGTTCCCTACAATCTTGATCGGGAAATTATCAATACGGTCTGCGGCCTCTACAATCCGGTCTACGCCCTTTTCATCAATCAGCCGCCCGAAATACAGGCCATAGCCATCATATGTATCTGTGGCGTTCACAGCGGCCGAATTGAACGGATTGCGCATTTTCGACCAACTGAACGGCTTGCCTTGCCAGAATTCTTCGGTTTTGCGGGCCATAAATTCACTGGAGAAGGTGAAATGCGCAATCTTGTCATATACTTTCAAGCTGTTGTGAACATACGCCTCTGTCATGCTGGCGACTGACAACGGCAGGTTTTCCTTGCAGCACTTGTTCGCAACTGCCCGCCAGAATTTTCCACCCTGGCATTCAGTGCAGATTTTCTGGTGATGGAACAGCTTATAGTTCGGGCAGATATGCTTGTAATCATTGCAGCTCATGACCACAGGAATATTCCGGTCATGTGCGGCAGAAAATATCGCCGGACTAAGATGCACATTTGTCGCAAAAACATGCAGCAAATCGGGCTTGAACTGGTCCAGAAGGGCGGCCATCCGTGCCTTGTTGCGCGGGTTATAGATCGCAGGTGGAACGCTGGCTGCACGCGCCAAAAGCCCCGGCGCATCATAGGCTGGCGCGTCCCATAACGTCACGTTGTCGGGCGTGTCGGGCTGTTTTTTCCCGGTGGCAAGCATCCATGTATCATGCCCTGCGGCGCGCAAAGCTTTTTCTGTTTCGTGAAAGAATACTTCAGCGCCGCCTGTCAGTTCATGGAACTTATGCGCTAGCAGAACTCGCATGGTGCCCCCTAAACCTTATCAGTCAGGAAACGTGTTTTCAGGTACTGCCCATATCCGCTTTTGCCCAGTTTCGTGGCCTGCGCTTCCAGATCGCTGCGTGAAATCCAGCCTTGCTGAAAGGCTATTTCCTCGGGGCAGCCGATCTGCAGACCCTGGCGCAGTTGCAGCGTGCGCACAAAATTCGCGGCGTCCAGCAAGCTGTCATGGGTGCCTGTGTCCAGCCATGCATAGCCGCGCCCCATCGTTTCGACCGACAGCGTGCCTTCGGCCAGATAAAGTTCCAGCAGGCTGGTAATTTCCAGTTCGCCGCGCGCGGACGGGACGACCTGCGCGGCCTTGGCGGGGGCTGTGCCGTCAAGGCAATACAGCCCTGTTACCGCGTAATTGGATGGCGGATTTTCCGGTTTCTCAATGATTGACCGCACGCGCCCTTCGGCGTCGAAATCCACCACACCGTAGCGTTCGGGGTCGGCCACACGGTAGCCGAACACTGTGCCCCCCGTGGCTTGCGCGTCCGCGCGTTCCAGCATTTCCGGCAACCCGTGCCCGAAGAAAATATTGTCGCCCAGGACCATCAGCGACGGCGCGCCTGCCAAGAAATCCTCGGCCAGCAAATACGCCTGCGCAAGCCCGTCAGGGCTGTCTTGAATGATCCAGGTGAATTCCAGCCCCCATTGGCCACCATCGCCCAGAAGGCGCTGGAACTGCGCTTGGTCTTCAGGGGTAGTGATGATCGCCACCTGCCGGATGCCAGACAGCATCAACACTGACAGCGGATAATAGATCATCGGCTTGTCATACAGCGGCAGCAACTGCTTGGACACGCCCATCGTGATCGGCCAAAGCCGCGACCCGGTGCCGCCGGCCAGAATAATTCCCTTGCGCTGCGTCATGACATGCCTTTCAGTTCGTGCAAAACTTCGGTTAATCCCTGTTCCCAATCCGGCCTGTTCAGCCCGAACACGGACAAGCTGCTGCATTCCAGCCGTGAATTCAGCGGGCGTTTGGCAGGGGTGGGGTATTCGCTGGTTGCAATATCATCGATCCGGCAGTCCAGACCGGCCCCCGCCATGATGGCGCGCGCAAACCCCGCCCAACTGGTGTCCGGCGCACCGCTGAAATGATAGGTCCCTGATTTTTCCGGGCTGGTCTGCAACGCTTCCGCGATTGTCAGACAGGCCTGCGCGATGGCGCGCGCGGGCGTCGGCCCGCCAATCTGGTCGGCCACCACGCGCAACACATCGCGTTCCGCCCCCAGGCGCAGCATGGTGCGCACGAAATTGTTGCCATGGGCCGAGAACACCCAAGAGGTGCGCAAAATGGCATGCGCCCCGCCTGCGGCGCGCACGCCCTGTTCCCCCATCAGTTTTGTGCGCCCATAGGCCCCAAGCGGCGCTGTGGGGTGGTCAGGCGCAAACGGGGCCGTGCCCGCACCGTCAAACACATAATCAGTCGAGATATGGACAAACGGCACCGCCAGCACTGCACATTCGCGCGCCATTGCCGCAGGGGACGCCCCGTTGATATAGGCGGCCAATGCGTCTTGTTCTTCGGCGCGGTCCACCGCCGTATAGGCGGCGGCGTTGATGACAGCATGCGGGCTATGCGCCCGGATGGCCGCCGCGCAGGCTTCCGGATCGGACAGATCGGCCTGGTCACGGTCCAGAAACAGCGCCTCAGGGGCCAGCCGCGCCAATTCGCACGCGACCTGACCCGTGCGCCCGAAGACAAGGATCATGCCTTCACCCCCAGCCGCTGGCCCACGCCCTGACGTTCCTGCAAGGCCCGCCACCAGCCTTCATTGGCAAGATACCATTCAACTGTGCGCGCCAGCCCTTCTTCTACTGTGACCGAAGGACGCCAGCCCAATTCGTCCCTAATGCGCGAAGGGTCAATTGCATAGCGCGCATCATGGCCGGGGCGGTCCGTCACAAACGTGATCTGGTCCGCATAACTGCCCTGCGCAAGCGGGCGCTTTTCATCCAGAATGGCGCAAAGCGTGCGCACCAGTTCCAGATTCGTGCGCTCATTCTCACCGCCAATGTTGTAGCTGCGCCCCAGCGCGCCCTTCTGCAGCACCAGCAGAAGCGCGTCGGCGTGATCCTCGACATACAGCCAGTCGCGCACATTGGACCCATTGCCGTAAATGGGCAGGGGTTTTCCCGCCAATGCGTTCAGGATGATGACCGGCACCAGCTTTTCAGGGAAATGGAACGGCCCGTAATTGTTGGAACAATTCGTCAGCACAACCGGCAGGCCGAAGGTATGGTGCCATGCCTGCACCAGATGGTCGCTTGCCGCTTTGCTGGCGGAATAGGGGCTGCGCGGGTCATAGGGGGTTTCTTCGGTAAACTGCCCGGTCGCGCCAAGGCTGCCAAACACCTCATCCGTGCTGATATGATGGAAGCGGAAACCCTCTGGCCGCCCACGTCCCACCCAATAGGCGCGCGCAGCTTCCAGCAATTCATAGGTGCCGGTCACATTGGTGGAAATAAAATCCCCGGGCCCGTCAATGGACCGGTCCACATGGGACTCGGCGGCCAGATGCATGACTGCATCAGGCTGATGGGTGGCAAAAATGCGGTCCAGCGCAGCACGGTCCCGAATATCGGCCTGTTCAAACGCATAAAGCGGGCTGTCTGCCACGCCCGCCACATTGTCCAGGCACGCCGCATAAGTCAGGGCATCCAGATTGACCACGCCATACCCGCGCGCAACCGCAAGACGCACCACTGCAGACCCGATGAACCCTGCACCGCCTGTAATCAAAATCTTCATGGGTTAACCTTCAATCGTGAATGGTGTCTGAAACTCGGCAAAAGCGGGGGCCTGCCTGTCCTTGTCAGACAGCACCGGCGCATCCGTGCCCCACGCAATACCAAGACTGTCCCAACGCACTGCGCCGTCGCATGCGGGCGCATAGACATCCGAACATTTATACTGAACTTCGCAATCTTCCGTCAGGGTTACAAACCCGTGCAAGAACCCCTTGGGCACAAAAAGCTGTGCGCCATTCTGCGCGGTCAGTTCGGAACTGACCCATTGGCCATACGTGGGCGAGCCCGCGCGCACATCCACCGCCACATCCAGTATCGCGCCGCGCGAACACCGCACAAGCTTGTCCTGCGCATGGGGGGGGCGCTGGTAATGCAACCCGCGCAAAGTGTGGCGCGGCGCGGAATAGCTGTGATTGTCCTGCACAAAATCAGGCAAATCAACACCTGCAGCGCGCAGCGCGTCCTTGTTCCACGTCTCGCAAAACCAGCCGCGATCATCGCCAAAGCGCCGCGGCGTTATCAGAACAGGGCCGGGTATCGCAAAATAATCAATCTTCATCTCAAACTTCCGCCCATTTTGCTATAGTTGGGGAAACCGCAGTTTTCTTGGGGTTTTCCAGCAAAACTTCGGTATATGCGGACAGCACATCTTCCCAGATGAACTTTGCAGCATGCTGCGCGCGCGCAGCGGCACGCGCGGCCTGAACGGCCGCGTCATCGGTGACAAGCCGGTTCATCAAGCTGGCGCAACTGTCTGCGGAACTGAAATAGAACTGCGCATTGTCTGTTGTCCAGCGATTGAACTTGTTGTCATGCGCCAGCACCGCATTTCCCGCACCCAACGCCTCGACCAGGGACGGGTTGGTGCCGCCGACCTGATGGCCATGCAGATACGCGCGCGCATGCAGGCGCAAACTGGAAACCTGCGCGGAATCGTAAATCGCACCGGGGAACATGACATTCGCACCCGCGGCAGCCTTGACCCGCTGATGATAGGGGTTTGCATCTTCCAGCTTGCCAAGAATGACAACCGGAAAATCCTGCGGCAGGCTGGCGGCAGCCTGCACAAGTTCCAGAATGGAATTTTCCGGTTCAATCCGCGCAATGGACACGAAATACCGGTCCGGCGTCAAACCAAGTGGCGGCGCATCTGCTGTTGTGACCAAGGGCGC
The DNA here is from genome assembly GCF_052379845.1 of Roseinatronobacter sp. NSM. Classification (NCBI taxonomy): domain Bacteria; kingdom Pseudomonadati; phylum Pseudomonadota; class Alphaproteobacteria; order Rhodobacterales; family Paracoccaceae; genus Roseinatronobacter; species Roseinatronobacter sp. NSM. The sequence goes on from NZ_JBQTCF010000002.1 coordinate 124,488, forward strand.
ACCATAGGGAATGACCACAGGCTTCTTGAAACAGCGCCGTCTGACATGGGCGGCAATGCCGGGATGGTCGGCAATCGCAACATGGCACAGGTTGGCGCCGATCACTTCATTGATGAAAAACCAGATCTTCGCAGGCAAACTCCATTTCTGGCGCTTCCATTCAATCCCGTCCATATTCATGACAACACGCCTGCCGCGCAGGCGCTGCAACACATTGAAAATGGCCGTATTATACCCAAGCACCAGATCGACCCCATCCAGCGTCAGCACATGGCGCGCGCATTTCAGGTCAAAATCCATGGTCCCCACCGGGCCCCGACGCGTTGTGCCGAAATGGATCAGGTTGATGCCTTTCCACTGCGTCACAGTTCCATCCCGCGAGTTTCCGGTATCATCCTGACAGTAGACATTCACTGTCCAGCCCTTGCTGACCAGATAAAGTGCAAGGTTCTCTGCAAAGGTTTCAAAACCGCCATGCTTCGCGGGAATGCCCCGTGTGCCAAGAATGTTCACCGTTTCTTTTGCTACCGGCATAATTTTCTAGCTTTCCTGTCCATGCTGCGGTGCAGCTTCATTGGTAGTAACATTTTCGATCAAACTTATAACAGGTGGCGGGGCGCTTGTCTGGCGAGCAGATGAAAAATTCCGCATTCCCACCAGCGCGCCTTGTCCGTTTCACCCCCTAAACAAAGCGCCCCTGCGTGCGTTCCTTCCAGTCTTGAAGCGCCGGGCGCAAGCGGTCGGTGGAACGCAACCCGCGCGCTTCGGCCCAGCCGGGCAACACATTCGTGGAGACCATCAACTTATCAATCCGGTCGGGATGGATGCCCAAACCCGTGGAAGAAAGCGGTCGCATCAGCCCTGCGGCAACGCGCAACGCCCCGGCGGGAATTGTTAGTGTCCGAACCTTCGGAAACGCCACGTCCTGAAACACGCTTACAATCTGCTCAATGGTGTAGCGTTCGCTATAGGCCCCGTTGAACAGCGTGAAGGGTGCGTTGTTTTGCGCCGCCGCCAGCATCCAGTCCACCAGATCCCCCACATAGATGCAGGATTTTATCGTATCCCTGCGCCCCGGATAGACAAACCACCCCTTGGACAACAGCTTCGCCAGACGGGTGAAATTGCCGCCCTCGCCCTGACCAAAAACAACCGCAGGGCGCGCAATCACAAGGCTGCGCGCCGGATTTTCCGCTTGCCAATCAAGATGCACCTGCTCGGCCATCAGCTTGGAACGCCCATAATCGGATTGCGGATTGGGCGGCGCTGTTTCATCTTTAGCCGCTTCGTCCGGCCCGTAGACAGAAATCGAACTGGTGAAAACGATCTGTTGTGCATCAAGGCGGCGCGCAAGGCGGGTCACTTCAATCGCGCCGCGCACATTGGCGTCATAATATTCCCAAGGCGCATGTCCGGGTGTTGTGTGGACCGCCGCAAGGTTGAACATCACCGCGCCGGGCGCATCAAGCTGCAAACCCGACAGGTCACGAATATCCTGTTCGATGTAATGCACCCCGTCCAAGCGGTCGTTGGGCGCGCGCAAGTCAACGCTGAACAGTTTGCGCATGCCATCAGCCTTCAGGCGTTCCAGCAAATGCGACCCAACAAAACCTGACCCGCCAAAGACGATTACAGGTTGGTCCGGGTTTTCTGAAATACGCGACAAGATTACACCTTTCTTGTTAAATATGCTTTACGGCTTCGGAAACGACATCCCGCTTTCATAATCCCGTGCGGCGCGATCGGGCGTTTTGGGCAAATTTGGCAGGGCGTCGCACATGGTCTGGCGCCCCTGCTCCAGTTCGGACCGGATTGCAGCCAGGTCCTTTTCGGGCAAATCTGCGCCAACTTCGGCAATCTCGGCCTTCAGGGCTTCATACTCCGCCATTTTGCGCAGCAGGAACTTGCGCGTCAGACTGGCCCTTTCGGAAATTCCACTCGGTGTCAGAACATAGGCATAGCGCCGTTTGCTTTTGGCAGAGGTGAACTTGCGGAATTTGATCAAACCTTTTTCCAGCAGGGCGGTCAGAACGTAATGCATGCCCCCCGTGCTGATTCCCACTGCCCGCGCAAGATCACGCTGCGACATTTCCGGGTTGTCATGCAACAACCGCAGAATGCGGAAATGCACATCTTCTCGAAGGTTGTCGCGCTGGGTGCTCATGAACTGGTCGCTTCTTGCAAGCATGACACGGCAAGCAGGCGTGGCATGCAATGCGATTATCAAATTCGGGTAACAGACACATGAAATCAATAACACTCAAACCTGAGCGCTACTTCTTTCTGCACCGCAGAGCAAGGATAGAACTTAACAAATCACTAAAAACCGGGGACCACGCCCAATCTATGGGCAGGGCGGAAACCCACAGGGCCGTTCCCGCATACCCCGCGCGGGCGGCTTCACATATCGCTTCATGAAAATGTGCTGCGGTCATATGCGCCACCTTGGCCCCAGTGGGGCAAACCAGACGCGATTGCCTTGACCGCTATAACGTGTCGGTCTGCCCGGGGCCGCCACCCAAGCCAGCCTCTGACGAAATCAGGAACCTGTCGGTCAGCGGCAAGGCCGCAGCACCCAGCGCACGCGCGCCAATGCCAAGGCTGCCGGCCTGAATCGCGGGTGCAATCAAACCTGCCTGATCCATCCGCGCAGTCGCATGCACAACTTTTTCCGTAAGGCGGTCGCGGATATTCGCCGGGAACCAACCGTCAATCACAACCGCGTTGAAATCAATCACCGCAAGGCACGCGACGATAGCCTGTGCGATAGCATCGGCGGCGGTGTCCATCCATTCCGTAAGGATGGCATCTGGAATTGGCCAGGTTTCTGGGGATTCCCACGGCAGATCAGGGTCAAGCCCCACAAGCGCAAGGCGCTTTTCCAGCCCGTAAATCGAGGCAAGTTCGATCAACTGCACCATCCGCCCATCAGGCGCGCGCACCGGCATGGACCCCAGCGCGCCGGAATTGCCATTCTCGCCAGTATGCAGGGTGCCGTTCAAAACCACACCCCCGCCAATAAAGAACCCGATGTAGAAATACACAAAGTCGCGGGGCAGGCTGGTGTCCCCGAAAACCAGCTCTGCGCCGCATGCCGCGCTGGCGTCATTTCGCATGAAAACCGGATAGGGCAACGCCATACTCAGATCGCCACACAGGTCGGCGCTGCGCCAGCGGTCCATAACCTGTTGAGGTGCCCCAAGGGATTCAGCCCAATCCCAAAGTTGGAAAGGTTGCGCAATCCCAAGGCCCGCAACACGGTCACGATGCGAGGCCGGAAGGCGCATGGACAGTTCATGTGCAGCACTAAGGGCAAAGCCCCGTGCAGCATCGGGCTCGGGCCATTCATGACGACGGGCAATACGTTCACGGATCGCCCCATGAAAATCAATCAAGATCATCTCACTGGAACGGCGCCCGATCTTCAGACCAAGGAAATACGCCCCGTCTGCGGCCAGGGAAATCGGGATGGACGGCTGCCCGATACGACCGCGCACCGGCTCGCCCTTCTTTAGGAACCCGTCTTGTTCCAGCGCCCGGATTATCACCGAAACTGTTTGCGCCGACAAACCCGTAACCCGGGCTATTTCCGCCTTTGGCATCGCACCTTCGGTGTGAAGCAATGTGAACAACAGCTTCTCATTCCACGCCCTAAGGCCGGACTGGTTGGAGCCACGCATACCATGATGCAGTTGAGTTTGTTCAGGATTCTCGCGCATGGATCCCCTTTCGTCTGCATGAGTTGGCCTGCTTGGGGGCAATCTGTCAATACTAAATAAAAGTGATTTAGTTATTGACACAGCTCCGATTCTGCCGTTTCTTTGCGCCATCGTGGTCAGCGGACGACTGCGCAATTTTTTGGGAGGAACCAGATGAAACCGAAATCCGCATTGAAGATGTCCTTGATGGGGGCCGTGGCCGGCACTGCACTTCTGGCTAGCCCTGCCCTTGCTGAAACGGGCGCGTGCCTTATCACAAAAACCGACACCAACCCCTTCTTCGTGAAAATGCGCGAAGGGGCGCAGGCCGCCGCCGCAGAACATGGGATCGCCCTTCAAACCCATGCCGGTCGTCTGGATGGGGACGTAGAAACCCAGATTGCCGCGATTGAAAGCTGTGTGGCGGCTGGCGTCAGTGGCATTCTTCTTACGCCCAATGACAGCCGCGCCCTTGTTCCTGCTGTGACACAAGCGCGGGAAAACGGTGTTCTGGTCATCATGCTGGACACCCCACTGGAGCCCGCAGATGCAGCCGATTCCACATTCGCCACCGACAATTTTCAGGCGGGCGTCCTGATCGGGGAATGGGCGCGTGCCAAGATGGGCGATGATGCAGCGAATGCCAAAATCGCAACGCTGGATCTGAATGCCAGCCAGATTTCAGTGGATTATCTGCGCAATCAGGGCTTCATGACAGGCTTTGGCATCGACGTGAACGACCCTACCGTGATCGGCGATGAAGACGACGCGCGTATTGTTGGCCATGATGTGACCAATGGCAACGAAGAAGGCGGGCGCACCGCCATGGAAAACCTGTTGCAGCGCGACCAGGGCATCAACTTGGTCTACACCATCAACGAACCCGCCGCCGCCGGTGCCTATGAGGCGCTGCGTTCTGTCGGGCGTCAGGATGATGTGCTGATCGTATCCGTGGATGGCGGCTGCCCCGGCGTGCAGAACGTGGCCGAAGGGATCATCGGCGCGACATCGATGCAGTTTCCGTTGCTGATGGCATCAATGGGCATTGAGGCGATCAAAGCCTATGCCGATACTGGCGTGATGCCCGAAAACACCGACGGGTTGGATTTCTTCAACACTGGGGTGGAGTTGATCACCGATAGCCCCGTCGAGGGGATTCCTTCGATCACCTCGCAAGAGGGGCTTGCCCGCTGCTGGGGCTAATCAGACCGATCTGCATCATTTGAAAAATCTTGCCGCCCGACAGGCTTTGGCGGCAAGATTACCCATGACCGCCAAACCGGAGGCCGCTGATGTCCGACACCCCCCGCCGTGCCGCAGAGTATGAAACCTCGCTTACCGGGGCCGACAAAACCGTGGCAACATTCGAAGGCCCTAAACGCACGCCTCTGGGGCATGTGCAGCATTTCCTGCACTCTCATCCTACAATGGTGCCGGTCATTGTGCTGGCGCTAAGTTTGATCGTATTCGGAATTCTGGCAGGCGAGCGATTCTTCACGCCCTTCAATCTGTCGCTGATCCTGCAACAGGTGTCCATCATTGGCATTCTGGCGGCAGCGCAATCGCTGATCATCCTGACCGCAGGGATTGACCTGTCAGTTGCGGCAATCATGGTGTTGATGTCGGTCATCTCTGGCAAGCTGGCGATCACACTGGGCGTGCCCCCAAGCCTTGCGCTGGCCGCGTCTTTTGTGCTGGGCACGCTGGCGGGCATGATGAACGGGTTTCTTGTCACCCGCCTGCGCCTGCCGCCCTTTATCGTTACGCTGGGCACATGGAACATATTTTTCGCGCTGAACCTGTGGCTGTCAGGCGCGCAATCCATTCGCAGCCAAGACATTGACCAGATGGCGCCGCTTTTGAAGTTCTTTGGCAATTCTTTCCGTATCGGGGGGGCCAATATCACCTATGGGTCCATCCTGATGGTGCTGGTTTTCGCGGGGTTGTGGTATATGCTGACCAAAACCGCATGGGGCCGCCATGTCTATGCAATAGGCGACGACAAGGACGCCGCGGAACTGGCGGGCATCCGCACTGACAGAATGCTTGTTTCGGTCTATGCACTTGCCGGTTTCATCTGCGCGCTTGCCGCGTGGGCCAGTATCGGGCGGGTCGGGTCAATCTCTCCGCAATCCTTCTATGAAGGCAATCTACAATCCATCACTGCGGTCGTGATCGGCGGGATCAGCCTGTTTGGCGGGCGCGGCTCCATCATGGGGGCACTGTTTGGCGCGCTGATCGTGGGCGTGTTCCAGTCGGGCTTGCGTTTGGCGGGCGTCGATGTGCTTTGGCAGGTATTCGCCATCGGCTGGCTTATCATCATCGCTGTCGCCATCGACCAATGGATCAGAAAGGTATCGGCATGACACAGGAACCTTTATTGAAAGCGCGCGGGCTGGTAAAACGTTATGGTCGCGTAACAGCACTGGACCATTGCGATTTCGACCTGATGCCGGGTGAAATTCTGGCCGTGATCGGGGATAATGGCGCGGGCAAATCAAGCCTGATCAAGGCGATTTCCGGCGCAGTCTCCGTGGACGAAGGCGAAATCACCCTTGAGGGGCGTAAAGTCGCCTTCGCCTCGCCGCTGCAGGCGCGCGAATCCGGGATTGAAACTGTCTATCAGACCCTTGCACTGTCACCCGCGCTGTCCATCGTGGAAAACATGTTCATCGGGCGTGAATTGCGCAAACCGGGGCCAATGGGGCAATGGTTTCGTATGCTTGATTTGCCCGCCATGCGCGCCTTTGCCCGTGAGAAGCTGAATGAACTGGGTTTGATGACCATCCAGAATATCGACCAGCCGGTTGAAACACTGTCCGGGGGGCAGCGTCAGGGCGTTGCGGTTGCGCGTGCGGCCGCGTTTGGGTCCAAGGTCGTGATCCTTGACGAACCCACGGCGGCGCTTGGCGTGAAGGAAAGCCGCAAGGTGCTGGAGCTGATCCAGGATGTGCGTTCGCGGGGCATTCCAATCATCCTGATCAGCCACAATATGCCGCATGTCTTCGAGGTGGCAGACCGCATTCATGTTCACCGTCTTGGCAAGCGTCTTTGCGTGATCAACCCGAAAGAACATTCGATGTCTGATGCTGTGGCCTATATGACGGGCGCGAAACACCCCGAAGCGGCATAACCATCGGCGCGCAGTATGGCCGCAGTTTTAGAGAAGGTTGCGCAAAAGTGGGAACCGGTTTTGCGCTTCTCGAACCTGCGAAATCAATAAGTTGGTGTGTGTGTGGCGTTCATTCGCATGCACGCGATCCAATCTAACATTATGTTTTCGTGCGTCTTTTTTTTGCATCGCCGGTCCATAGATCTGACAGTATGCAGTCGTCGCTGCAGTGTTTATCCCGGTCTTCTGGCCGCTTTGACTTTAGAAGCGCTCGGCGCGAAGGACTTCACAATCGGTCACGTTGACCACGCCAATATGACGATCAAGGATATCGAAAGCCGCGTCGAGCAGCGTGTTCAACCGTTCAGGGCGGATGATGCAAACGACATTGATCATACCGGCTGCACTGCTGACTTGACCTTCACGACTCCATTTACCTGAGCGGCCAGACCCGCCTGAAACCGGCAGGATAGTAAACCCGGTCACGTCGACCCGTTCAAGTGCTTCCGTCAGCCGTCGCTCCATCACAGCTTCAATTGTGATTTCCACCCGTTTTGCCTTATGGACCTTCATATCTCAGCCTCCGGTCACTGCTTGAGCGACCGCCATGTAGATGGGGATGCCAAGCGTCAGATTGAAGGGAAAGGTAATCCCCAGTGCAAGTGTAAGGTAGATCGCGGGATTTGCTTCGGGTAGTGCCACGCGCATTGCCGCAGGCACAGCAATGTAGGATGCAGAGGCAGACAGGGTCATCATCAACACCACGCCACCCGCGGAAAGGCCCAGCAACAACCCAGCCGCCAATCCCAAGCTTGCCCCAATCAGCGGCATAAGAACTCCGAAGGCAAACACGCCGGGTCGCAGCAGGCCACGGGCCTGCCGCAGGCCGCGCCCCGCGACAAGCCCCATATCGAGAAGAAACAAGCAAAGCACGCCCTGAAAAGGCGCTACAATAAATGCTTCGATTTTTGCAAGCCCTTGCTGACCGGTAATTGCGCCAATGGCAAAGGAACCTATCAGCAACACGATCGAGCCATTCAGCAGGATTTCACGCAGCAAACCTGGATCCATGCGGCCGCGCGTCTGGCCTAAACTCCCGCTGGCGCGCGCGACCAGCCAAAGTGCGCTTAAGATCGCTGGCGCCTCCATCGCAGCGGCAACTGCAACCATGTAACCTTCGGCCACGATCCCTGCGGAAGACAAGACAGAACTCGCGGCAACGAATGTCACAATCGAGATCGACCCATAATGCGCAGCGACTGCCGCCGCATCAATGACCGAAAGTCCCGTCAGTTTCCTGAGCAGACCAAACGCCACGAAAGGGAGGATGAAGGACAAGATCACCCCCGCGATCAATGATAATATCAGCGTTGCGTCCACTCCGTGGGCGGCGACGCTGGCACCACCCTTGAAGCCAATTGCAAGCAGCAGGTAGAGTGACATGCCCTTGGCTATCGCCTCAGGAACGCTCAAGTCTGAGCGCGCCATGGCGGCTGCAAAGCCCAATGCGAAAAACAGAATAATGGGGGAGATCAGGTTTGCGGCTGCAAGGGCCAAAATATCATACACTTCACACCTCGCGAAAAATCTGTCCCTCGCACAATTCAGGTGAAGTCCCCATAAATTGTGGCACTGGCGCACTCCGCCTCAATCGATTTCATGGTGACATGAGATACAGGAATGACCCAAAGGATAATAGACCAATCTGCCCACATTCATAAATACATATCGCTAAATGCGTCACATCTCTCACATGGTCGTAAAACTCAGCATCAGCCCGGCTGCGGCAGACCCGAAGAGCACCCAGATCAGCCAGAACCCGACCCGCGCAATCTGACTATCTGCTGCACATGGCAAGTCATTGATCCACGTCTTGGCCACGGATGAATGTCATTAGAAAAGCTGGGCTTGGTTCAATTTGACAGTTACAGCACAGCACGCCGCTTGTTCTGCATGGTATGATCTTCGACAATGCGGCCATAAAATATTCCTTTTTAACAATTAAGTAAATTTCAATGGTCGAAGTGTATTCGTTCTGATGACTCTCTTGGCACCGAGACTTGGAAATGCGGCTTTCACGCGAATATCTGATACCTGTCCTGGTGTCGATCGGCGGAACCGCCGGTCTGGCAATACCGTATTTACAGCCCAGAACAGGCGATGATGTGACGGCTATTTTGTTCGTGCCGTCCCTGTCGGGTACGGATCGCTTGCGCGAGATTGCAGCATTGAATGTGCCAATCCGGGATATTTTATGGAATGGCCACCTTGCTGTTCTGGATGTTTCGTCACTTCCTGGCGCGGAGCGTATCGGTCTTGCTCGTCTCTTGAATTCACCTGCGATGCAGATGTCCATCACATCAAAAGTGCTCTGCACCAATTAATGCTGCAAGAAGGCACCAAAATGACGATAACAGACACTTCTATCCCACAAGCGCTCGTCGATATCAGACAAAAAGGGGCGCTGGCAGTCTGTGCTCTTTTATGGGGTATCGTTGTCCAGATTGCGTTGATCGGTCTCGTGCTGGGAATACCCTGCACCTATGTCACAATCACCGCGGCCATTCTGGCAGGCGTGGTAACCCTTGAATATCGGCGCAATCCAACAGGGCAGTCCGTGCAACTTAGTTCGGCAGCGGCGCTCGCAGTCGGCATCGGCCTTGTTGTTTACCAGTATTCCGATCACCCTTGGCAAGTTGACAGCCATATGCAGTTTTCGCTGGCCTCGCAGTTCTGGCGATCTACTGCAATTGGCGCGTGATTGCGTTTTACACAGCGCTTGTGGCGTTGCATCACTTGGGGTTGGGTTTCATACTGCCAAGTGCAGTCATGCCGGGCGATGCAAGTATTGGTCGAATTTTCCTGAATGCGGCTGTTTTACTGGTCGAAGCAGCAATTCTGATCACGATTGCCGAGGTAATCCTAAAGGCATTCTATACATCGGACGCAGCAACGAAATCTGCACTTGATGCACAACAAAAAGCAGAAGAACTGCGCGTTGAGCAAGCCCGTATGGATGCGGAAGTCGCAGCAAGGAAGATGTCAGAAAAGAACGTGTCGTGCGCGAGCTGGAAGCGGGCTTGCTGCGCATGAGCGAGGGCGATCTTGCCACAGACATTGAAAGTCCGACCAACGACCCCTTCCCGCTCGAATACGAGAGTATCCGCCAAGCGTTTAATGAAGTATCGTCGCAGCTTGCCTCAACCATGTCGCGGATCATCGCTGTTGCGGGCCAAGTGCGTGGTGGTTCCGAGGAGATCACCTCTGCCTCGCAAGATCTTGCTGGCCGCGCGGAAACTCAGGCCGCAACCTTGGAGCAGTCCGCCGCAGCCCTGCACGAGTTGACCGAAAGCGTGCGCTCAACTGCGGGGCTTGCACGAGACGCGCAGGACTCAACCCGCGAGAACCGGACATCTGCGGAACAAGGCGCCTTGATTGTTCAGCGGGCAATCAGTGCCATGAAGCAGATCGAAAAATCATCAGAGCAAATCAACCGTATCATCGGTGTCATTGACGAGATCGCGTTCCAGACCAATCTGCTTGCGCTCAACGCAGGTGTCGAAGCGGCACGCGCCGGTGAGACAGGTCGCGGGTTTTCGGTCGTTGCCTCCGAGGTGCGCGCCCTGGCACAACGCGCTTCCGAGTCGGCTCGTGCGATAAAATCCTTGATTCTGGAAAGCACGCAACAGGTGCAAGAAGGGTCTTTGCTCGTTTTGCAAGCTGGTGAAAGTCTGGACCAGATCCTTGTGAAAGCAAAAACCGTCGCTGAGCAAGCCTCCGTAATCTCTGTTGCCGCGAATGATCAGGCAAATTCCCTGGGCGAGATCAATTCAGGTGTGAACCAACTCGATCAGGTGACACAACAAAATGCGGCTGTGGCTGAAGAATGCAATGCTGCCGCCGCATCATTGCTGCAACAGTCAGGCGCATTGACAGTGAAAGATAAAGTGAGTTCATGAGCGTAGCGCCGGCAATTGAAGGCGCCGCGTGTTCAGAATGGTTTCGCTAAAAGTAGGCATGCTGTGGCTTTTTTGGTATCGTGAGTTTTCATTAGTCTCAGTTGGAGGGCATCGAATGCGCCTGGTTATACTGATTTGTCTCACTCTGACTTTACTGCCATCAATTGCTGGCGCCCAAGCGGGTCTCGGATCTTTTGATTTCATTGGCAAACGCGAGAACCGCCCTGCTGTTCAATCCGGGTTTGCCCATCCCAATGGCGCGCAGGTGACTTGTTTCTCCCTTCCCGGATCCTCCTGCCACGGGGTGGATTGTCAAACCGACCGTGAACGAGCTCAGCTTATCCAACGCACACCGGATAACCTTGAGGGGGAGGCCTACAGGTATTCGTTGTCATTTTTCTTGCCATCAGATTTTGTCGATGTGCGGCCTGCAAATCTTATGATTTGGGAGGTAAAGCCTGCCGGAACCGGGAAACCATCAGCTGTCGTCGAGGTTATCGATGGACATCTACAGTTTTCGTTATCGAATCCTGGTGTCACCCAAGCCGACCTTATGAACCCCGAAAGGCCTTTGATCATTAGACGCCTTGGTGCAATCCCGAAGGGACAATGGACCGATATCGTCGTCGATGCCAGATGGTCACATGGGGCTGATGGTGTGCTTCATGTCTATCAAAATGGTCGACGCGTTGTTGAACACCGCGGGGCAAATATCGATGCAAAGAGTGCTCGTCAGCAGGTGATGTATGGCTTGTATCGCAGCTTCATCAGCCGCTACTTGAATGCAAAAGGCGTATCACAGATGCCCATGCAGCAGGCCTGCTTTGCAAATGTCTCACGTCAACGCATACAGTTCTAGAGAGCGCTGAGGCACAGTGCAGCGCGCGTTGTGACGTTCATCATGTTTCTCGCGAATTTCAATTTGAATCCGAGCCAAGGTTTCGTTCATCTTCGCAAGCTGCGTGTTTCGCATGATGGCGGGCACTGATTTCAGCTGATCGTGGGCACCTGTTTCACGCGATCACGGGTAGGACTGGCCAACGAACTGCAGTTACTCCGCCTCCTGAAGAACAGGAGGATCGGAATGCCGACAGGACGTTTGACCATGCGCCGTATTCGGGACGTATTGAGATTGGGATTTGCCCAAGGGCTGAGCGAGCGTGCAATTGCCGCCTCGCTGGGGCTTGGGAAAGGAAGTGTTGGGGCCTATCTGCGCCGCGCGCGCGACGCGGGTTTGGCGTGGCCGCTGCCGGAGGGTCTGGATGATGACAGCCTTTAGTATCCGTGTTGATCGAGCTGATTTTGGCGTCCAGGCTCGGTCAGCTTTATCAACACGGATACTCAAGGCAATCGAGCGCACTGAATTGCTGATCCTCGACGAGTGGGGGCTGTCAGTTCTGACATCAACCAAGCGTCGCGACTTGCTTGAAATCCTCCATGATCGCCAAGGTCGTGGCGCGACCATTGTGACCAGCCAGTTGCCTGTCGATCAATGGTTCGACGTGATCGGGATCCTACCCTCGCAGATGCCATCGGTTGCGCCACAATGCACACCGCCTGACGCTGACCGGCGAGAGCATGCGCAGAAGCTGAAGAAGTTTCTGTCATCGCCCTGCCACGCCAGCCCGAAGTTGCGCCACATATGTATCATCACTGCCAACAGACGAAGTGACGGGCTGTCGCGCAGTTCGTCGTCGAAGGCAAATCGCCAGTGATCGTGGCTGGGCGCGATCTGATCCGGTGTCAAACGATAGCGCGCCGGGCCAATAGCGACGTTTGCCGGGGGCAGTTTCCGCTCGGACTGCGCAATCTGGTGCTTTAGCTGCGCCACCGCGCCCGGTAGCATTTTTATGGCGATCCTGAGATCAGGCCCAAGTGGTGCTCGCAGTTCAGATTTACCAACGATGTGCCAGAGGTCTTTCGGAACGACCAGACGAGCGAAGAATCGTCCATTTCTGTTTAAGAGGTATCGTTGTGCGCCAGCCATTCCAGACCCGTTTTGTAACACATTTTGTAACAGACGAAGGTAATAACCCCTTCGAAACAAGAGGAAACCTGTGTGCATTGGGGATGGAATGGTGGGCGATAACGGATTTGAACCGCTGACATCTTCGATGTGAACGAAGCGCTCTACCGCTGAGCTAATCGCCCCTGCGTGGTGCTTTACCCGCTACGCGCGATCTTCGCAAGAGGGTCCGGACAGTGGGAGCCACAGAAAAAACCGCCCCGCGCTATGCGGGGCGGTTTTCTGTTTTATCGGGCTGCGTATCAATGTGCGGCGCGCGGCTTGTCTTCGGGTGCCGGGCTTGCCAGACGGGCCAGACGCGCGGCTTCGTCCGCTTCTTCGTCCCATTCCACGGCGCTGGGTTGCGACACAAGCGCGTGGCGCAGAACATCGCGCACATTCTCGACCGGAATAATGGTCAGCCCTTCTTTCACATTGTCGGGGATCTCGCTTAGGTCCTTGACGTTTTCCTGCGGGATAAGGACGGTTGTAATCCCGCCGCGCAAGGCGGCCAACAGTTTTTCCTTCAACCCGCCAATGGCCAGCACATTCCCGCGCAAGGTCACTTCGCCGGTCATGGCGATGTCGCGGCGCACCGGAATTTGCGTCAGCACCGAAACAATGGACGTCACCATCGCAATACCGGCACTTGGCCCGTCTTTTGGCGTGGCGCCTTCGGGGACGTGCACATGAATGTCCAGCGCGTCGAACCGCGGCGGTTTGACCCCGATTTCCGGCGCGATGGACCGCACGAAGGAATTTGCCGCATCAATCGACTCCTTCATCACATCGCCCAGTTTGCCGGTGGTTTTCATGCGGCCCTTGCCCGGCAGGCGCAGTGCTTCGATTTGCAGCAAATCGCCGCCAACTTGCGTCCAGGCAAGGCCGGTAACAACACCGATCTGGTCTTCCTTTTCGGCCAGACCGAACCGGAAGCGCGACACACCCAGAAACTCCGCAAGGTTGTCGCGTGCAACAATTACCTTGTCGGTTTCTTTCTTGATGATCTTCGTCACCGCCTTGCGCGCGATCTTGTTCAATTCGCGTTCAAGGTTCCGCACGCCCGCTTCGCGGGTATAGCGGCGGATGATTTCGGTAATCGCGCTGTCGGAAATCGTCATCTCACCACGGCGCAACCCATGGTTCTTGACGGATTTTGGCAGCAGGTGCCGCCGCGCGATTTCCAGCTTCTCATCCTCCGTATAGCCGGACAGGGGAATAACCTCCATCCGATCTAGCAGCGGACCGGGCATGTTATAGCTGTTGGCCGTGGTCAGGAACATGACATTGGACAGGTCATATTCCACTTCAAGATAGTGATCCACAAAGGTGGAGTTTTGTTCAGGGTCCAGCACCTCCAGCATGGCGCTGGCGGGGTCACCGCGGAAATCCTGCCCCATCTTGTCAATCTCATCCAGCAGGATAAGGGGGTTCGTGGTCTTGGCCTTCTTCAGCGCCTGAATGATCTTGCCGGGCATGGACCCGATATAGGTGCGCCGGTGCCCGCGAATTTCGGATTCGTCGCGCACCCCACCCAGCGAGATGCGGATGAATTCGCGCCCCGTTGCCTTCGCAACGGACCGGCCAAGGCTGGTTTTGCCCACACCCGGCGGGCCGACAAGGCACATGATCGGGCCTTTCAGCTTGGCAGACCGCGCCTGAACGGCCAGATATTCGACAATGCGTTCCTTGACCTTGTCCAGACTGTAATGGTCCTGATCCAGCACTTCTTGCGCACGCCCAAGGTCTTTTTTGACGCGGCTTTTGGTGCCCCATGGAATGGCCAGCATCCAGTCCAGATAATTGCGCACCACAGTCGCTTCTGCAGACATGGGCGACATGTTCTTCAGCTTCTTGACTTCTGCTTCGGCCTTGATGCGGGCTTCCTTGGACAGTTTGGTGGCTGCAATGCGCTGTTCCAGTTCGGCCACTTCATTCTGGCCATCCTCGCCCTCGCCCAGTTCCTTCTGAATGGCCTTCATCTGCTCATTCAGATAATATTCGCGCTGGGTGCGCTCCATCTGGCTTTTGACGCGGGTTTTGATCTTGCGTTCCACCTGAAGGACGGACAATTCCCCCTGCATCAAGCCATAAATTTCTTCCAGCCGCGCGGAAGTGTCCTGCTTTTCCAGCAGGGCCTGTTTCTGCTGAACAGTTGCGCCCAGATGCCCCGCTGCCAGATCGGCAAGCGTTGCAGCGTCGGTTGCTTCGGCAATGGCCGCCTGCGCCTCATCGGGGATGTTTTTGCGCACTTTGGCGTAGCGTTCAAATTCACCCTGGACTGAGCGCATGAAGGCTTTTGTTGTGGCAGCATCACCGGCAGTGTCGGGAACGGGCTGCGCGACGGCTTCGAAATAGGCGTCATTGTCAACGAATTCCGAAATCGCCACACGCGCGCGCCCTTCGACCAGCACCTTGACAGTGCCATCGGGCAGTTTCAGCAATTGCAACACACTCGACAGGACACCAACGCGGAAAATATCATCTGCGCCCGGGTCCTCTTGCGTGTGGTCCTTCTGCGAGACAAGCAGGATTTGCTTGTCATCGGCCATTACAGCTTCCAACGCACGCACGGATTTTTCGCGCCCTACGAAAAGCGGCACAATCATATGGGGAAAAACCACCATGTCGCGCAGTGGCAAAACCGGAAAACTGCTGTGTTCACTCATGACCAAATCCTTTATTCAGGCGGTGTTCGCAACACCTTCCACCCTCAAATAAGGGTTGGCTTGGGGGTATTTCAACCTAACGCCTGCAAATTCCCATCACAACCGGAATACTACGTCAAAACGCCCTAACGCGGGTATGTTTGCGTCAAAAGCCGGGCCAGCGCCTATATCGGCGTATCTGAACGGAAAAGGGCCGCGGATGAACCGCGGCCCCACTCACCCATATGCCCTTCACAGCACCGGAAGAAATAAGACCGGCCATCCTGACCAGCCTTTCTATTTACCCAATTCTGCGCGGTGGGATCAAGTCAACAAAGCTTCAAATTTGAATGACCTATCGGTCAGAGGTAAATATCCTCCTTACCGAAATGTTTGGTCAGCAGGTAATAGATTACGGCGCGGTATTTATTCCGCTCTGACCGGCCATATTGTTCGATCACCGCATCAATCGCGGCGTCCAGTTCCGGCCCGTCCGGCAGGCCAAGTTTCTTGATCAGAAACCCGCTGCGCACTGTATCCAGTTCGTGTTGCTGTGTGGCGGCAACTGTGCTGGCATCGGCGTTGTAAATCGATGGGCCACATGCGATCGTCACTTTGCGCAGCAGGTCCATATCCGGGGATACCCCGCATTTTTCCCGCAAATCCGACGCGTAGCGTTCAATCAAGTCATCCCGGCGTCCCATGGTGTCACTCCCTTACCTTTTGTAAAATACATGCCTGTGCGCTTCCCGCACAGGCATGAGGATTGCAGGAAAAGGCACGCAAAACCACCTAAAGTTTGCGCAGGCGTGCGTCACAACATGCGCAGCAATTGCGGGGTTGGCCAGCCATCGGCGGGCAAGCCAAGCTGTGCTTGAACATCCTGCACGGCGGCGCGTGTATTCGCCCCCAGAATGCCGTCAATGCCGCCCACATCGAACCCGCGCTGCGCCAGTTTCTGCTGTAGCTGGCGCATCTGGTCCTGATCAAGGCCCTGTTCGGGGGTGCCTGCCTGATAGACCGGCGCGCCGGTCAGGCGCGTAGCGAAATAGGCGGCGGTCGTGATATAGATGAAACTTTGGTTCCATTCAAACAGCGTGCTGAAATTCGGGAACACCATAAAGGCCGGGCCGCGATGGCCTTGTGGCAGGATGATAGAAGCGCGCATATTCCCGGATGGCAGGTTGCCATGGGTGGGGCGCACGCCCAGTTGCTGCCACTGGCTGACGGTCAGTTCAGTGCGCAGCCCTGTTTGCGTCAGGTCCAGCCCGTTTGGCAGGGCGATTTCATGCATCCACGGCTCGTTTGCCCGCCAGCCCTTGGCGCGCAGCATGGACGCGGCCGACAGGATGGAATCGGGGACCGAATTTTGCAAATCTATGCGCCCGTCCCCGTCCCCGTCGACCGCGTGGTTGATGATGTCAGATGGCAATTTCTGCACCATGCCAATTTCACCCGCCCACGCGCCGCGCGTGCGCGCAGGGTCCAGCATGCCACGGCGATACATTTCAATCGCGGAAAACACTTGCGGGCGGAACAATTCTGGGCGGCGGCAATCATGCGCCAGCGTGACCAGCGCGTTGACCGTGTTGAAATCACCCTGAACTGCGCCAAAATCCGTCTCGAACGCCCAGAAGGCCAGCAAAATGCCCGGTTGCACCCCATAGCTTTGTTGCGCTGCCGCAAACACCCTGGCGTAGCGGTCCGCATTGGCCCGCCCTGCATTCATGCGATTTTGCGAAATCAGTGCGCGCGAAAAATCCAGAAACGGGCGCTGGAAAATGCCCTGCCGCCGGTCCGCATTCAGAACCGATTGTTCCTGCCGGACATTGGCAAAGAAATTTTCAATCAAGGCGCGGTCATGTCCACGCGTGGCGGCTTCTGATTTCAGACCCTCGACAAAAGATCCGAAATTGCCACCGCATGTTTGCCCCTGCGCATGTGTCGCAAGGCCAAGGGAAAGAACCGTTACCAGAACCGAAAAACTACGCATAGCGCCCCCAAATAAAAATTTGCCCTACGTTAACGCAGGACAAATTCCATGGGAAACGCTTTTCTTCGTCGCGTCATAGGGTGTCGCGGCCATGCGGCGCAGTGAAATCAAGGTCGGGGTTGATAGGGATAATCCGGTTCGGGTTTATTGTATCATGGCTGTAGTGATAATGCCGCACGATATGGTCAAATTTCACCGTTTCCGCCACGCCCGCATGCTGGAACAGATCGCGCGTATAGGCCCAAAGCGCCGGGTAATCCACAATCCGGCGGCGGTTGCATTTGAAATGCAGGTGATACACCTTGTCAAACCGCACCAATGTTGTGAACAGCCGCCAGTCGGCTTCGGTCAGGGTGTCGCCCATCAGATAGCGCTGCCCCTGCAAGCGGTCTTCCAACCAATCGAGGGAGTCAAACAGCGGCACCACCGCCGCATCATAGGCATCCTGCGTGGTGGCAAAACCGGATTTGTAGACGCCATTGTTCACAGTGTCATAGATACGCGCGTTCACGGCATCAATCTGGGCGCGCAGGGCTTCGGGGTAATAATCATCGCTGTTGCCCGTCAGCCCGTCAAAGGCCGAATTGAACATGCGGATAATCTCGGCAGACTCGTTGGACACAATTGTGCCGCGCGCCTTGTCCCACAGCACAGGCACTGTCACACGGCCTGAAATCTTCGGGTCGGCTTGGGTATAGACGTCGCGCATGAACTTATGCCCGAACAGCCGGTCGCCCGTTGCCCCGTCAAAATCATCCGCAAAGGTCCAGCCGTCATTCAGCATGTCGGGGTGAACTGCAGACACGTCAATCAGCCCTTCCAGCCCCTTCAGCTTGCGGAAAATCAATGTGCGATGTGCCCATGGGCAGGCATAGGACACATACAGATGATAGCGCCCTGCTTCGGCCTTGAACCCGCCTTCGCCGGACGGCCCTGCGCTGCCATCTACGGTAACCCAGTTGCGAAACCGTGACGTGTCGCGTTTGAATGCACCGCCAGTTTTGCTGGTATCATACCATTCGCTTGACCATTCGCCGTCAATCAATCGGCCCATTTGGAACCCTCCATTTGCTTGGGTTGACATATGGGCAGGGCCGCGCAGGGTGCAATCTGCATTCCCGCACGCCCCCTGTGCATGGGGTTATTGCAGATCGCGGAACGCTGCCTGCAACCGCGCCACCGCTTGTTCAATCACGGATCGCGGTGCGCCAAGGTTGAAGCGCAGGTAAGGCGTCCCGCCGGTGCCGAATGTTGGCCCGTGATTGACGGCAATCTGCGCGCCCTGTTCCACGCGGGCCGTAAATTCATGTGGCTCCATGCCCGTGCCGGAAAAATCCACCCAGGCCAGATAGGTGGATTGCAACGCCATGGACCGCACACCGGGAATCGCATTCATGCCCGCATCAAACACTTGCCGGTTGCCGTCCAGATAGGTGCACAGCGCATCAACCCATTGTGCGCCCGCAGGCGAATAGGCCGCTGTTACCGCGTGCAACCCGAAGGAATTGGGCGAAATGCCCATCGCGGCCATGGTCGTGGCAAACTGCCCGCGCAATGTGTCATCTGCAATGATGACATTGCCGCAATGTGTGCCCGCAAGGTTGAATGTCTTGGAGGCTGCTGTCAGCATCACCAGACGGTCCGCGCAATCCGGCGCGGCCACCGGCATGGGAACATGCCTGACACCGGGCATGACCAGATCATGGTGAATTTCATCTGACACCAGAATCAGGTCATGACGCGCGCAAAACGCGGCCACATCGCGCAATTCCTGCCCCGTCCAGACACGCCCGCCGGGGTTATGCGGCGAACACAGGATCAACATGCGTTCCTGCCCCGTCATCAGGGCATCGGCGGCAGCGAAATCCATTTCATAGCGGCCATCGCTCAACGCCAGCGGGCATTCCACAACCTTGCGCCCGGCGGCATGAATGGTGCGCGCGAAGGCATGATAGACGGGCGTGAACAGCACCACCCCGTCACCCGGCTGTGTCCATGTATGCAGGCACAGACCAACTGCATTCACCAGCCCGTGTGTGGTGAAAATATGGGCAGGGTCCACTTGCCAGCCATGGCGGTTTGCCATCCACCAGCAAATTGCGGCGCGATACGCGTCATCATCCCCGAAATAGCCATACACGCCATGGTCCACTGCCTGTTGCAGCGCGTCCTGCACACAGGCAGGCGGGCGAAAGTCCATATCGGCCACCCACATGGAAATTCCGGTGTCGGGGGACACGCCGTAACGGGCCTGCATCAAGTCCCATTTCATGGAATGGGTGCCGCGCCGGTCGATGATCTGGTCAAAATTCATGGCTGCCTCCGGTTTTGCACCAAGCTGGCCTGTGATGTGCGGCGCTGCAAGTGGAAAATGCCCCATTGAACAGGGGTCTGGCATGGCTTAAATCGCACATCATGACCCTGCGCCCGATCCTGATACACCCCGACCCGCGGCTGAAGAAGCCTTGTACCCCGATTGACGGGATAACCCCTGATATTGGCAAGCTGGCAGAAGATATGCTGCAAACCATGTATGACGCCCCCGGCGTGGGACTGGCCGCGCCGCAAATTGGCGTGCTGCAACGCATGTTCGTCATGGATTGCGTCAAGGAAGAAGGCGAAAGCCCCCGCCCCATGGTGCTGATCAACCCCGAAATCATTGCCACATCTGACGACATGAACACCTATGAAGAAGGGTGCCTGTCGATTCCCGAACACTATGCCGAAGTGATGCGGCCCGCGCGCGTGACCATGCGCTGGACGGGCCTTGACGGCAAACTGCACGAAGATGAATTCGCGGGGCTTTGGGCCACCTGTGCACAGCATGAACTGGACCACCTGAACGGCAAGCTGTTCATCGACCATCTGGGCGCCATCAAACGCCAGATGATTACGCGCAAAATGATCAAGTTCAAACGCGAACAGGCCCGTGGATGAGTGTGCGGCCCTGCATCCTGTGGCCTGACAAACGCCTGCGCAGCACCGCCGCCCCCATTGATGCGATAACCGACGACATACGCGCCATCTGGGCCGATATGACCGACACAATGGAAGCCATGCCCGGCGTGGGGCTGGCCGCGCCGCAAATCGGCGTCATGCTGCGGCTGGCGGTGGTGGACGCGTCCGATACGCGCGGGCAGGTTGTCCGCATGGCCAACCCCGAAATCCTGCATGCCAGTGGCCAGTTGCGCAGCCATGACGAAGCCAGCCCCAACCTGCCCGGCGTCTGGGCCAGCATTGACCGGCCCCGCGCGGTGACAGTGCGGTTTCTGAATGCCAAGGACGAGCTGGAAGAACGCGATTTCGTGGGGCTTTGGGCCACATCGGTGCAACACCAGATCGACCACCTGAATGGCAAGATGTATTTCGACCACCTGAGCAAGCTGAAGCGCGACATGCTGCTGCGCCGCGCCAGAAAGGCGGGCTGAATGCGCGTCATCTTCATGGGCACGCCGGATTTTTCGGTTGCCGCACTGGATGCGGTCCATGCCGCGCATGATGTCGTGTGCGTCTATACCCAGCCCCCGCGCCCTGCGGGCCGTGGCAAACAGCCCCGCCCCACCGCCGTGCATGCCCGCGCCAATGCACTGGGCCTGCCGGTGCGCCACCCCGTCAGCCTGAAAGGGACGACGGAACAGGCGGAGTTCGCAGCCCTTGGCGCGGATGTGGCCGTTGTGGTGGCTTACGGGCTTATCCTGCCCCAGGCTGTGCTGGACGCGCCGCGCTTGGGGTGCCTGAATATCCATGCGTCCCTTTTGCCGCGCTGGCGCGGCGCAGCGCCCATCCAGCGGGCAATCATGGCAGGCGACAGCGAGACAGGCGTTTGCATCATGCAAATGGACGCGGGGCTGGACACAGGCCCGGTTTTGTTGTTTGAGTCCACCCCCATTGGCGATGATGACACTGCCCAAACCCTGCATGACCGCCTGTCGCAGATGGGTGCGGGGCTGATTGTCCGCGCGCTTGACCGCCTGCCCGACCTGACAGCGCAACCGCAGCCGGAAACCGGCGTTACTTATGCCGCCAAAATCGACAAGGCCGAAGCCCGCATTGACTGGACACGCCCTGCGGATGAG
Source organism: Roseinatronobacter sp. NSM (assembly GCF_052379845.1). NCBI lineage: Bacteria > Pseudomonadati > Pseudomonadota > Alphaproteobacteria > Rhodobacterales > Paracoccaceae > Roseinatronobacter > Roseinatronobacter sp. NSM. The sequence goes on from NZ_JBQTCF010000002.1 coordinate 145,979, forward strand.
GTCGCGCGCCAGATCCGCGCCCTGTCCCCGTTCCCCGGCGCATGGTGCGAAGCGCCGTTCGGGCGTTTGAAATTGCTGAATGCGCAGGCAGTCACAGATAGCGGCCCCGCCGGAACAGTGCTGTCAGGGCTGACAATCGCTTGCGGGCAAGGGGCCGTCACAATCACCGCCGTTCAACGCGAAGGCAAGCGCGCCATGTCCGCAACGGAGCTGCTGCGCGGTGTCGGGGACATGACAGGGATGGTCCTGCGCTAGCTGTGTGCCCGCGTTCATTCGCAGTGACACAAGAAGCTCAAAACCGGGTCCCGGTTTTGCCGCACACACACTAGCGGTAGCTTAGCGGCAGGTCGAACAGCTGGTTGCCGCTTATCCCAGCAGGGGCTTGCGGCAGTCTGGCACGCCGCACGGCCTGCAGGGCGGCAGTGTCCAGCCGGTCACTACCGGAACTGCCCACGACACTGGCGCTGACCAGCCGCCCGTCACTGTTGATCTGCAAACGCAAGTGCACAGTGCCGCGCGCGTTTGTTCCGGGGGGGCGCTGCTGGCGCTGGATCGCGGCACGAATTGCGCCCGCCCATTTCGCCATCAGGCTGGCTGTATCGGCGCTGCCGCTGGACTGCGCCGCCTGCCCCTGACCGCGCTGCGCCTGTGCGCCTGCCCCTGCGGCACGCTGTGCGGGGGCGGACACTGCAGGGGCGGGGGCGCCGCGGGCATCTGGCCTTGGGCGGGGGCGCTGGGTCGGGGCGATGTCGGGGCGCGCAAACAGCTGCGGCAGATCACGCGCCGCCAAAACCTCCGCATCTGCCGCAGTGCTGATTGCCGGCAAGTCGGGCAAATCCGCCACCATATCAGGCGAAGGCCCCGGCATCTGGGCCGGTATATCCGCAAGTTCCGGTTCGGGGGGCGCTGGAATTTCATCCTTCCCGGCCATGACCCCGCCGGCGGTGTCATCCCAACGCTGCACAAGGGCGGCAAGCTGTGTATCTGCCGCGCCCATCGCGGCGGGCGCGTCCACATCATCCGCGCCGGAACTGCCCCCCGCTGCGGCCATGCCATCGGGCAGCACAGCCGCAAACGCGGCCAGATGCGCGGCCACGGCCACCGCCGCAAAGCAGGCATATTCAAACCCTGCCTTCATCTTGCCCCCGAAACGGCAACAAGCGTGACATCCCGCACGCCCTGTTCCCCCATCCGGCGCAGCACACGGGCCAGTTCCGTTGCGGCAAGCTGCGCATCCGCATGAAGGGTCACCGGCGCAGGATGGGCCGCAAGTTCAGCCCAAACATCCTGCCCCACAGATGTGGCAGTCAACAAAACCCCGTCGGCGGCCAGCCACACCATATGCCCCCCGTCCTGCAGCAGGGTATCGGCGGTGTCAGAAACAGGCAGCGTCACGGCCGCAGGGTCCGGCGGGGCAATCTGCGCACTCATCAAAAAGAAGATCAGCAACAGGAAGACCACGTTGATCATGGGCACAACGCTTTCGCGCGGCGGGCGACGGCGGGGCGGGGCAAAATCCATCACTCGCGCCCTTCGACAACAACCAGATTATGCACCCCTGCCGCGTGCAACTGGTCGCGCAGCCGCGTCAGGTCCTGCACACTTGCCCCCTGCCGGGGACGCAACACGACAAGCGCGCCCGCGTCAGGCATAAGCGCGCGCAACTCCTGCCCCAGATCATCCGGCGCGACCAGCGCGCCATTCAGCCACAACCCGTCAACGCCAAATTCCACAAGGCGGGGCGGGCCGTCATAGGGCTGCCCCCCACTGCCCGACGGGGCAAGCGCCAGCCCCGCATCCTGCCCGAACCGCGCCGCCAGCATGAAAAACACCAGCAGCAGGAACACCACGTCAATCATCGGGGTCAGGCTGGGGCGGCGTGCCGGACGCGGGGTCGAAAAGCGAAACATCACGCCCCCTTCTGCACAGTTATGAAGATGCGCGTGGCCAGATCCTCCAGATCAGCCTGAACCCGGTCCACGATGCTTTCAAACCAGCTTAACGCCATGGCCGCCGGTATTGCCACGGCCATGCCTGCCGCCGTGGTCAGCAACGCTTGCCATATTCCGCCCGCCAAGGCAGCGGGGTCGGCGCGGTTGCCGGCTGCCTGCAGCGCCTGAAAGGCCTCAATCATGCCCAGAACCGTGCCCAGAAGGCCAATCAACGGGGCGATCGTGGCAATCAGTTCCAGTGCGCGCAACCCGCGCCGCGCCTGCATCAACGCCAGTTTGCCCACGCGCTGGGTTTCTTCGCGCGCCACCGCGTCGGACATGTCGGCATCAAGGCGGGTTTCCATGGCGCGGCGCACAACCCGCGCCCGCAGCCCGTTCCGGCGGGCCAGCCGCGCAATGGCGTCCTGCCTGCGGTTTTGCTGCCAGTCGCCCACCGCCGCATCGCAGGACGCGCGCGACCATGCCCCCAAACGTGCCAGATCCCAGAATTTCCACAGGATTAACGCCAGCGTCAGCACCGAAAGAACCGCAATCACCCAAAGCGCGGGGCCGCCACGCACCAAAAACTCGGAAATGCCCTGCGCCATCATGAATGCCCCTTTTGCCACAACCCGGTCATTCCATCACATCCAGCGGCTGTATGATCGGACCATGAATACCATGGTCCACATAGGCGCGAATATGGAAAACCCGCGCCAGCACATCCGGCGTCAGAACCTGCGCGGGGGGGCCATCTGCGACAATCCCGCCCTGCGACAATACCACCAGACGGGTGCAGAACCGCGCCGCCAGACCCAGATCATGCATGGACGCAATGACTGTGCGGCCCGCGCGGGCCTCGGCGGTCAGGGTTTGCATCAACGCAATCTGATAGGCGGGGTCCAGTCCGGCGGCAGGTTCATCAACCATCAACACCGGCGTGGCCTGTGCCAACGCACGCGCAATCAGAACCCGCGCCTGTTCGCCACCCGAAAGCTGCGTGGCAATGCGCCCGCGCAACCCCTGCAGACGCATGCGCGCAATGGCGCCGTCAATCGCGGCCTGATCCTGCGGTCCCGGTTTCTGCCCCACCCCCAGATGCGGCAACCGGCCCAGCGCGACCAGCGTTTCCACCTTCACGGGCCAGGCTATTTCGCGCGCCTGCGGCAACCAGGCGACATGCTGCGCACGCGCCGCAAGCGGCATGGCCGCAATCGACGATTGCCCCTTGCTGGCCATAAGCCCCAGCGCACCGCGCAACAATGTTGTTTTGCCCGCGCCATTGGGCCCAAGCAGCCCGACACATTCCCCCGCCCCAACCTGCAGATTGATGTCGCGCAGCACATCGCACGGGCCACGGAACACGCTGAAATTCTGCAAATGCAGCGCGGTCATAAGCCTTGTGCCCTTGTCTTGTAGATCAGGTGCAGGAACAACGGTGCCCCCACAAGCGCGGTCAGCACGCCCAGTTTCAGGTCGCGTGTGGGCAAAATAACCCGCACTGCAATATCGGCCATCAGCACCAGAACCGCCCCCCCCACCGCCGAGGCAGGCAGCAACGCCGACGGGCGCGCGCCCACCAAGGGGCGCAAGACATGCGGCACCACCAACCCCACAAACCCGATGGCCCCTGCCACCGCTGTGGCCGCGCCCACCATGGACGCCACACCCAGCACCAGCATAACCCGCACCCGCACCAGACTTATGCCCATGCTGGCGGCAGCATCTTCGCCCAGGGTCAGCGCATCAAAACTGCGGCCCAGCGCCAGCAGAACACCCGCCCCCGCCGCAATGAAGGGCGCAGCAAGGAGCACATGGGTCATGGACCTGTCGGCAAGTGACCCCATCATCCAGAAAACAATCTCGGACGCGGCAAAAGGGTTGGGCGACAGGTTCAACACCAGCGATGTCAACGCCCCTGCAAGGGCCGACACGGCAATTCCCGCCAGAATCAGGGTGATTGACCCCCCCCTTGGCCCGGCCAGCGCCAGTATCAGCAACACCGCCAGCACCGCGCCCACAAGCGCCGCGAAGGGCAGCGCCAGCACATGCACCGCCGCCAGTCCGGTTTGCAGTGCCAGCACCGCCCCCAGCGCCGCAGACCCCGACACGCCAATCAGGCCGGGTTCGGCCAGCGGGTTGCGCAAATAGCCCTGCATGGCTGCCCCCGCCAAACCCAGCGCCGCCCCCACCAACACCGCCAGCATGGCGCGCGGCAGGCGAATTTCGCGCATCACAAGGGTTTCTGCCAACGCATCGCCGCGCACCAGCGCTGTCAACGCCTGCCACGGTGGCAAACCCGCTGGCCCCACCAACAGCGACAGGGCAAACAGCGCCGCCATCATACACACCAGACTTATGGTCAACCCCCGCCCCACGCCCCTAGCCCCCGTCATGCAGTTGGGCCAGCTGCGCAATGGCCCGCAACACCGCAGGGGTGCCGCAAACCCAATCCGCATCCGACAGGGCCTGCGCGGCGTGCCGGTCGCGCAGCGCCACCATGGCAGGATGGGTCAGCACTTCTTCGGCGCGGGAAGCACCCGGATAGGGCTGGCCGGAAATAACCAGATCCGGCATCAGCATGACAAGACGTTCCAGCGCCAGATGTCCGCCACCGGAAATGCCTTCTTCGGCGGCGATATTGGCAAAACCGGCGGCATTCAGAATATCATGCGCCAGTGAATTCGCGCCAGTGGTGTAGTTGTTTGCATAATGCAGCGCCGCGCGGGGCCGGGTGTCATGCGGGGCGCGCAGCTGCGCCAGTCCCACGCGAAATTCGGAAACCAGCGCCTTGGCGCTGTCTGGCTGGCCCAAGACTGTGCCCACCTGCAAAATGGCATCCGGTATGGCATCAAGGCTGTTGACCACAGGCAAGGTCACCACACTGACCCCCAGCCGCCGCAGCAACGCCACTGTATAAGGCGACGTGAACTGCCCCGCCAGCACCAGATCGGGGTTCAGACGAAACACCTCCTCTGCCTGACCGTGATTGATGGGAAAGGACAGCGCCTGTTCCAGCATCACCGACATGTTGGGATCATGCGATATGCGCGAAATCGACACAAGCTGGCCGGGGCCTGCCAGCATCATGGCCAGTTGGTCCGTGCACAGATTGATAGAGACCACCCGTTCAGGTGGCCCCGCAGCAGCCACCCCTGCCCAAAGGGCAAGGGCAGCGCCTATGGCCCTAAAAGCGCGACGACAAGCCAAGGTAAAATGCCCGGCCAGAGGTGCCATAGCCCGCAACATGTTGGTATTGCGTGTTAAACAGATTATCCACCCTGCCAATCAAATCAACGCGATCCGTCATCTGATAGCGCAGGGACAGGTTCGCGACTGTGTAATCCGGCAGTGGCCCCGTTGTATAATTCGGCAGAAAATCCAGCCTGTCGGCCACATGACGCACAGACACCCGCCCTTGCAGACGGTCCGACAACATCGCATCCAGCCCCAGTTGCACATCATGGCGCGGCACCCGTGACCGGCGCCGTTGGTTTGCCAGGAACGCATCAGTATAGGTGTAATTCGCCGAAAGGGTCAGTGTGTCGGAAACAGGCTGCTCGAATGAAAGTTCAACACCGCGACTGCGCGCCTTGCCGGGGGCATTCACCACAGTGTTGAACGACCCTGCAGCACACGCCATGGCGACAGGATCATACACGCAATACACATCATCAATCAGGTTCTTGGTATCAATCTGGAACAGCGTAAGCGACAACGCACCCCCATTCCCGAAGGACAGGTCTGCGCCAATCTCATAATTCTGGCTGCGCTCCACATCCAGTGCGGCGTTGCCCATAAACGGGAATGGCCCGCCTGTCATCCCGAAGCGCTGTTCCACGGACGGGGCGCGAAACCCCGAGCCCAGCGATGCGCGCAAGGTCACGGCATCCCCAAGGCGGTAGGACGTTGCAAGGCGCAATGTGGGGATGCTGCCGTAGTTCGAATTTCTGTCCATTCTGCCCGAAAGCACGATATCCAGATCATTTGTCGCCGCCCATTCCGACTGCGCGAATATGCCATAGCTGGTTGCCTTCGCACCTGCTGGCACCGTGCGCCCGATGGCATTTTCACGCTGGACATCCGCACCATAGAGCAGGCGCAGCGTATCGGTTATGTCGGTTTGCCCGTTCCACGCCAGCCTGTCGCGCCGACCCGTGAACGAACCGGGCAAACTGTCGCGCAGCTCCCTCTCGACGGAATAATGCGTATATTCCAGCGTCTGGCGTGACCTGTCGGTGGCGTATTCGACAAAAACCCGCCCGCCATATTCCTTGCGGTCCTGCTCATGGGGGGCATCGGCCAACCAGTCATCGAATTCCACAAATGAATCTTGCAAAAAGAATGACGCGCCTGCAGACCAGTTATTGTCAATCTGATAGCGTGCGGAAAAACTTAGCCGTGTTTGCTTGTGGCCGTCGGCTTCCGGTTGCCCGTCTGCTGCGGAAAAACCATCGGCGCGGCTGTGCGACAGACTTAGCGCATAGTCCAGCGCGCCGTGCCGCTGGCGCAAGGTGTATTGTCCAACGACTGTTCCAAAACTGCCCGCCAAAAGGCTGGCAGTTTGCTGGGTTCCCTCGGTTTCCGGGCGAAGCGTGGTAATATTGACAACACCAGCCGCAGCCGAACCGCCATACAGGGCGGATTGCGCGCCACGCAGCACTTCTATGCGTGACACATCGCCCAGTTGAATCGCGCCAAAATCGACCGCACCAGTGGATGAACCGGGGTCATTGATCAACACGCCATCCACATAGACGGACACGAAGCGCGGCTCTATTCCGCGGATGCGCACATCTGCTGTCGTGCCGACCGGGCCAGTTTGCGTGACACTTACGCCCGCCAGCCCCGCCAGCAAATCTGAGACAGACGTAGCGCCGGTGCGGTCAATCTGGTCCCGTGTCAGGACACTGACACTGGACCCGCTGCGCCCCAGTTCCGTGGGGGTCAGGTTCGCCGAAAAGGTGATTTCTTCCAGATTGATGATTTGCTGGGCGGTTGCCGGCAGTCCGATACTGCCAATCAGCGCGGTTGTGGCGAAAAGTCGCCAGAGTGTGTTTTGCATTTTCAACACCTATTGGCCCAATATGGACCGATCCTGTCATGACATGTCTGGCAGGCGCAGGCGCACCGCAGACGGCGAAAGTGTCACCGCTACGGTCAAACCGTTACCCGCAGCGCCACCCGCGCCGGGACAGGGTGATCACTTCGGCAGGTCTCCTGACTTGCGGGTCGCTGTTCTGCCGGGCCTTCCCATGGTGTGACCCACAGTGGCATTTGCCGACATCACTCGCCGCTTACAGTTGCGGGGGCAGTCCCGGATTTGCACCCCTTGGGGAGGCGCGCACCGTGTTCCCTTTTCTCAGGCCCGAAAGGGCCTGAACCGAAGTAGGCTTTCATTAACTTGCGCAAGGGGATTCGACAATGCCGTTTTGCGACCTGTTACCCGTTGGCAGCGTCGCGCACCGCAGTATCGTTGCGCCGGAAAGTCAGGTAATGGGGATTGCGTCCTTCGCGCAGGGCCTTTTGTTCATAGCGCGTGGACACCCAGTCATCCCAGGGGTGCACCCAATCCGCCGGGGCCGGTGTCAGGCAATCAAAACCCGCGGGCGGCACTTCTTCAAGTGTTTGGCGCACATAATCCGGTATGTCGGTTGCCACGCGGAACACCGCGCCCGGTTTCAGCACCCGCGCCAACCCGTCCAGATACCCCGGCGTGACAAAGCGTCGCCTGTGGTGGCGCTGTTTTGGCCATGGGTCCGGATACAACAGAAACGCCCGTTCAAGGCACTGGTCAGGCAATACATCAAACAAATCGCGCACATCCCACGGGTATATGCGCAGGTTTTCAACGCCCGCAGCACGGATTTTGCCCAGCAGCATGGCGACACCGTTGATATAAGGCTCGCATCCTATGATGCCCACATCGGGGTTGTGCGCGCATTGATGCACCAGATGTTCGCCGCCCCCAAAACCCACTTCCAGCCACAGCGGGCGCGCATCCCCGAAAAACACCTGCGGGTTCACAGTTTCGCGGTCGGGGTTGTCCTGCGGGCTGACGCCGGACAGGCGCAGATCGGCAAGATCTTCTTGTATGTAGCGCTGTTGCGCAGGCTTCAGCGTCTTGCCCTTGATCCGGCCATAGAAATTGCGCGTTTTGGGGGAATTGGGGGGTAACATTGGCATAATCCATGGCTTTTGCGCGGCCCGTATGCAGGCGCAGGCCGTCTGGGTCAAGGCGCTTGGGCGTATGGGTTTACAATCAGGGCACAAACCCCCATGTTTGATTCTGCTAGCCCAGAGCAACCGCGCGAGATTGCGCGCCTCTGACAAACCCGCCCCCCCCCCGAACGGAAGGATATCCCATGACGCAAGCCAAAGCGGGCGCAACTGTGCGTATTCACTACACTGGAACCCTGTCAGACGGTTCGGTTTTCGACAGTTCCGAAGGCCGCGATCCGCTGGAATTCCAGCTTGGTGCCGGCGCAATCATTCCGGGCCTTGAGCGCGCGATTGACGGAATGACCGTGGGCGACCAGAAAACTGTCACTATTCCCTGTGCCGAAGCCTATGGTGACTACCAGCCAGAAGCCCGGCAGGACGTGCCACGCGACCAGATTCCCGCCGATATTCCGCTGGACCCCGGCACAATGCTACAAATGCAAACACCTGATGGTCGCGCGATGCCCGTGACCGTGGCCGAAGTGACAGATCAGGCCGTGACGCTGGACGCAAACCACCCGCTGGCCGGCAAGGACCTGACCTTCGCAGTAGAGGTTGTTTCCGTCGCCTGACATTACCGGACTGCAAGCGGGCATGATGTGCAGGTGCCCGCTTGCCTCATGGGCGGCAATATCACTCTGCCGCGATGCCCATTGCCACAGGGTAGACGGGCACCAAAGCAATATCCTGCGCGGTCAGACCCTGGGCATTGCCGACATTTGCAATCAGGTGACCATCCAGCCAGATTTGCGCCGTGTCAGGGTTTGCCGCGTCGAACTGCACTGAGATTTCAGGTGTAGCCAGTCGCGCAGGGTCATAATGCAGCACAACCTGGTCTTCTTGCGGGTCGAAATCAACAATCGTAACGGCAGCATTGCCCTGCAACCAGTCGCCCAGCGCAAAACTGTCCGCGCCATCCCCGCCATGCAGGTAATCGCCCTGACCGGCAATCAGCACATCATCGCCACTGCCCCCGTTCAGGAAGTTGCGTCCGCTGATATCGTGTCCATTCTGGTCAAGCGCCACACCAACCAGCGTGTCATGTCCCGCATCGCCCTGCAGGGTGTTGTTGCCCTGACCGGCGATCAACAGATCATCGCCCGCACCACCAATCAGCGTGTCATTTCCCGCGCCGCCGATCAGCGTGTCATCCCCTTCGCCGCCATTCATATGCGTGGCGCCCTGACCCGCCTGCAACCAGTCATCGCCCGCCAGCCCCACAAGCGTGTCATTTCCCGACCCGCCCACCAGCGTATCCCCCAAAGTGCCGCCTTGCAGCAAGGACGGGATTTCCCCGCCAGTCAGGTGCACAGGGTCTTCGGGGCTGGGGTCAGGGAACGCATCTGAACTGTGAATGCGTTCATCCAGATTGTCGAACAGTCCCGCAACATCCGGTGCCGGAAAGAAATAGGGTTCGTCATCATCCGCCATGCCCGGCGCAGCGAAATCCTGCCCGAAACTGTCCAGCGGGCCATCATCGTGTGATGTATCCGCATACAGCGTCAGGTCCTGGGTCTGCGCCTCCTCGGGGGGGGCGGTGTCGTCATCGGGGGACTCATCTTGCTGGTCGTCAGTCGTGTTCGCCGGTGCAAGCATGCTGTCCGCCGCAACACCTGCCAACAAGGCACCAAATAATCCCATAAACATCAACATGTCACACCACCCCGTATCACACCGGAAAATCCAAATTCACGTCACCCAATGGCGCGACCATCTCATAATTCAGGGGATTCTCACAGTGGCATCGACTGCGCCGGTGACTGAATCTGCAAAATTAGTTAACGCCGTCCCTGCAAAAACAGGCTTTTCCCGGCGCAGGAAATGGTCTATGCGCCGCATCTGTGCCCATGGCACACCGACTGGCCCTGCTGGACGACATCCCGGCCTGCGCCCAAACCCCAGTTACAGGAGAACCCGATGTCGATTACCGTAGAAGACAAGACCCGCCTGATTCAGGAATTCGCACGTGGCGAAGGCGACACCGGCTCGCCCGAAGTTCAGGTTGCCGTGCTGACCAAGCGCATCACCAACCTGACAGAGCATTTCAAGACCCACAAAAAAGACAACCATTCGCGTCGTGGGTTGTTGAAACTGGTCGCAACCCGCCGCAAGCTGCTGGATTATCTGCGCGCCAAGGACGAAGCACGCTACCGCGTTCTGATCGCAAAACTGGGCATTCGTCGCTAACGCGTTCCAGCCTTTTGTCACGCAGCCGGATATTGCCGGCTTCAAACGCCCGCCTTGAAAAAGACGGGCGTTTTTCTGTTGCGCCATATGTGTGGGCATCGGGCACGCTTGACAGGACATAGCCTTCAAATTGCCTTATTTCTGTCGCCAAACAGCGCCATAGACTGATACATATGACGATAAGGAAACAATCACGTTCCAAGAGTGCGTTCGGTGGCAGGTATGATTATGGTAAACACGCGAAAGCTGGAACAGCTTTTGAAGCGTTCGGATCGCACCAAAGCGACTGGCAACGGCCAGCCGGAAAGCACGCCCCTGCGGCGGGGACTGGCACTTTCGGGCGGTCCGACGCTGCGCAACGACCCTCCCGCCAACACCCCTGAACCGCTTGTTGTTCCCCTGAACGAGGTGGCGTGGGACCAGCTGGATGACCTGACCCCTGATCCCGACATTCCCAAAAATCATCGTATATTCAACCAGCATGCGCGCATCCCCACCGTGACAGCCCAGTTCGATGTGCTGCGCACCCAGCTTGTGCAGACCTTCCGAAAACGCGGCTTGCGCAGTCTGGGTATTGCATCACCAAATGCCAATTCGGGCACCAGTTTCGTGGCGGCAGGGCTTCTGGCCAGTTTTGCGCGCCGCACCGATCTGCATGTCGTAGGGCTTGACCTGAACTTCGCCAGACCCGCGATTCACCACTACTTCGAGGCGGTGCCGAATGGTCCCATCCTTTCGGCGATAACAGGCAGTATTCCAGTCGAATCGCATCTGCGGCGCGCCAGTCCCACGCTGGCGCTGGGCCTGAACCGTCCAGCCCCCACGCCCGAACACGGCAGCGCTGCCTTTCCCGCCGAAGATTTCACTGACATGGTGCAAGACATTCTTGGCTTTCTTGGGCCGGATTTTGTCATTTGCGACCTGCCCCCCCTGCTGGAGGGCGATTGCGCGCTAAACCTGCTGCCGGGCATAGATGCGGTGTTGGTTGTGTCCAACAGCCACAAAACCTGCGCCGAGGACATTGCCGCATGTGAACGTATTTTGCATGAACAGGCCGCGTTTCTTGGCGTTGTGCTCAATCGCGCCGCACCAGCACCGAAGGGGCGTTGAAAATGGGGCCGATCCAATCGCTTTCAGAACTTTTTGCCTTCCTGCGGCGCCGTGTCGACATGCTGTTTGTGGCCGTGGGGCTGGGCACCATTCTTGCCGCTTTCGTCGCGCTGCAAACCGCGCCCGTGTATCAGTCGCATACTGTGCTATCGGCACGCCTGAACACTGTATCGGGCGAATTTGCCAGCATGACGGGTGTTCAGAACGCACCCGCGCGCCTGTTGCAATTGGTGGAACAGCGCCTGACCACCCGCGAAAATATGTTGGCGCTGGCGGAAAAATACGACCTTTTCGTCGGCTTGCCGACACAGGACCGCGTTGATGCGACGCGCGAATCCGTCACCTTCCTCAGCCGCGAAGCGGTTGCCATCGGGTTTTCGCGCGATGGCATGTTGTCATCTGTTATCGTTCAGGCGCGCGCTGATGGTGGCCAGAAAGCGGCAGATATTGCCAATGAACTGGCCGCCATGATCATTGCCGAAACTGGTGCCGGGCGCGAAGCGCGGGCGCGCGAAACGCTGTCATTCCTGCGCGAACAACTGGCCCAGACCGAAGCGGACCTGCGTGATGTCGCGGCAGAACAACGCGCTTTCGCGGCACTGAACCCGGACGCCATGCCCTTCAATGTGGAACTGCGCCGGTCTGAACTGCTGCAACTGACCACCACCATACAATCCACGGAAAGCGAGATTGTGGCGCTGGAATCGGAACTGGCCGCGCAAAACCGTCAGGGCAGCACCCAGCGCCGACTGGCACAGTTGCGCGACCAGCTGACAACCCGTCAGACAGAACTGCGTAACCTGCAGTCGCGCCGCGATGAGCTGGAGCCGTTTTTTACCCGCGTCGCCCAGATCGAACGCGACATGGCCGCAATCGCCCAGCGTGAAGAACGCCTGCAAGACAGCTTGCGCGATATTTCAGACCAGATTGCCAGCGCAGAAACCAACCTACGGCTGGAAACCGGCCAGCAAATTGCAGCATTCGAAGTGCTTGAAACCGCAACCCCGGCGGATTACCCCATTTCGCGCAGCCGCAAGGCCACAGTGCTGATCGGGGTTCTTGGCTCGGCGATTCTGGCTGTTGTGGTGGCCTTCCTCTATGAAATTCTACGTCCTGCACTACGCAGCGCAGGTCAGGTCGAACGCGAAACCGGGATGCGCCCTGTGCTGGTTCTGCCCGAACTGGTTATGCCCGCAGACCGGCGGCGCCTGCGCATCGCGCGTTTGTCCGGCGCGGCGTTGTTTGTCCTTGCCCTGACAGCAACGCTTAGCCCCCTGATCCAGCCATAGCGCGCGGGGGGTCCGACCATGCCCAACATCATTGCCTATGCCGCGCTGCTGATCTGGCCCTTGGTCATTGTCGCAATGTTTCGAAAAATGTCGCCCGAACGCGCTTTTATCTGGGCCATTCTGGGGGGCTACATGGTCCTGCCGGAGCTGACCGAGATCAATATTCCGGTCATTCCCGCCTTTGACAAGACATCCATTCCCAACCTGACGGCCTTCGCGCTGTGTGTCATCATGCTGCACATGCGCCCGCAACTTTTGCCCGATGGCGTATTGGGCAAGCTTTTGATGGCGGTTTTGGTCATTGCGCCTGTCATATCGGTATTTTTCAACACCGATCCCCTGCACTTCGGCGTTGAACAAAGCGGCCGCCTGACACTGGTTCGGGAAAACGCATCTTCGGTTCCGGGTATGCGCCTTTATGATTCGGTCGCCATGCTGGTGCGGCAGATCATCATGATCCTGCCATTCTTTCTGGCGCGGCACCTTCTGGCGAGTGAACAGGCCCTGACAGAGCTTTTGCGCGCGTTGATGATTGCGGGGCTGATCTATGCAGTTCCAATCCTGTGGGAAGTGCGCTTCAGTCCGCAGCTTCACACCACTATTTACGGCTTCTTCCAGCATTCCTTTCTGCAGATGATCCGCGAAGGGGGGTATCGCCCCATCGTTTTCATGCCGCACGGGTTGTGGCTGGCGCTGTTCATGGTCATGACCACCGCTGCGGCACTACATTTCGCCAAACAGGCCCCACCGCAAGACCGCGTGCGCGCTGGCCTGCTTGCGCTGATTCTATTCACAATGGTGTATTTGACCAAAAGCCTTGGGCCAATGCTGATCATGATCACGCTTTCGGCGCTCATCCTGCTTTTTGGTCCGCGCATGCAGTTTCGCGCAGCCGGGTTGATGGCCCTGCTTGCCATAAGCTATCCTTTGCTGCGCGGGGCGGGGGTGGTGCCAACCGACAGGCTGGTGGACCTTGTCAGCCAACGCAGCCTTGAACGGTCCCTTTCGCTGCAATTCCGTTTTGACAATGAAGACCTGCTGCTTGCACGCGCTGCAGAGAAACCGATTCTTGGCTGGGGTGGCTATGGGCGAAGCATGATTTTCGACCCCGATACAGGCGAGATGACCTCGATCAGTGACGGGCAATGGGTTATCACCATCGGGCAATGGGGCTGGTTGGGCTATCTGGCCTTGTTTGGGTTGCTATGTCTGCCATTGCTGGCGCTATGGTGGCGATACCGGCAAACCCCCAATCACGCCATTCCGCCGCAAGCGGGCATATTGGCGCTTATTCTGGGGGCCAGTCTGGTGGATTTGCTGCCCAACGCCACATTGGTTTCACTGACATGGCTTATTGCGGGCGCATTGCTGGGTCATGCGGAACTGGTGCATCGCCGCAGCCATCAGGCCAGACTGGCCCAATGGCGTGCCATGCCCAGCCGCACCACCCTGTTGCCCACCGCACGAACCCCCGAACCTGCCTTGAAGCGCAGCTTCCTGTAACCACCTTGTTTCTGCAACATAAGTAAAAGTTTATTCATCATGACGGATCTGCCAGACCATTTCAGCGAGAACGACATTGCCATCATCGGCATGGCCGCGCATTTGCCGGGTGCGGGGTCTGTCGCTGAGTTCTGGGACAATCTGCGCGCGGGCTGCAGCGCTATTCGCCGCCTGAGTGAGGGCGAACTTCTGGAAGCTGGCGAATCCCCGGCCGCATTGCGCAAACCCAACTATGTGCCCCATGCCGCCACGCTGGACGGTTTTGCCGAATTCGACCCCGACTTCTTCGGCTTTTCCCCGAAAGAAGCGGCCATTCTGGACCCCCAGCACCGCCAGTTTCTGGAAGTTGCATGGGAAGCGTTCGAGGATGCAGGCCACCCGCCCGCTGCATTCCCTGGCCCTGTGGGTGTGTTTTCCGGCTGCGGGATGGGCAGTTACTTTTATTTCAACCTGTGTTCAAACCCGCATCTGGTGGAAGATGTGGGCATGTTCCTGTTGCGCCATACTGGCAATGACAAGGATTTTCTGGCCACGCGCGTAAGCCATATTTTCGATTTGCGCGGCCCGTCGGTCAATGTGCAGACGGCCTGTTCCACATCGCTTGTGGCGGTGCATTACGCCGTGCAGTCCCTGCTGACGGGGGAATGCGACATGGCGCTTGCGGGGGGCGTGACGATCGAATTGCCCCATGGGCGCGGCTATCTGTTCAAGGAAAACGAAATCCTGTCGCCCGACGGGGAATGCCACGCGTTTGACCACCGCGCGCAAGGCACGGTCTTCGGGTCTGGCGCGGGGGCTGTGGTTCTGCGCCGCCTGCCTGATGCGCTGCGCGATGGCGACCATATCATCGCGGTCATCAAGGGCAGCGCGGTCAATAATGACGGCGCCGCCAAGGCGGGCTATCTGGCCCCCTCGGTCGAGGGGCAGGCCGCCGCCGTGTCCGAAGCGCATCTTGTCGCGGGCGTGTCCGCTGACAGTGTATCTTATGTGGAATGCCACGGCACAGGAACATATCTGGGCGATCCGATTGAAATTGCAGCCCTGACACAGGCATTTGCGGCAACCACCGACAAAACCGGCTTTTGCCGCATCGGGTCGGTGAAAACCAATATCGGCCATCTGGACACGGCCGCCGGTGTGGCCAGCCTGATCAAGGTTGCGTCCGCGCTGGAACACCGCGAATTGCCCCCCAGCCTTGGGTATGAAGCGCCCAACCCCGCGATTGATTTTGACGCCACGCCCTTTGTTGTCAATGACCGCCTGACACCGTGGCAGGGCAATGGCCCCTTGCGCGCGGGCGTCAATTCGCTGGGGGTGGGGGGCACGAACGCCCATGTCATCTTGCAAGAAGCGCCCGCGCGCGCCCCATCAGACGCAAGCGACTGGCCCTTCCAGCTTCTGACCCTGTCGGCGCGCAACAAGCCCGCGCTGGAGGATGCCGCGCGCAACCTTGCCGCCCATTTGCGCACGCATCCTGACCAACCGCTGGCCGATGTGGCCTTCACCCTGCGCGAAGGGCGCACCGCATTTGCCCAGCGCCGCGTTGTTGTGGCCGAAACCCATGAAGATGCCGCAACCCTGCTGGAAGCCGACACCCCTGCCCGCGTGTTTACCCATACCGCACTGGACAACCCCGACATGGTGTTCATGTTTCCCGGCGGGGGCGCACAATATGCGGGTATGGCGCGCGAATTATATGAAACCGAACCCGTCTTCGCGGAATGGATGGATCGCGGGCTGGCCCATCTGCAACCCAAACTGGGCTATGACCTGCGCGCGCTGTGGCTGCCCGACCCGCAGGACATGGACCACGCAACCGAAACGCTGAAACGCCCGTCCGTGCAATTGCCGCTGATCATGATCACCGAATATGCGCTGGCGCAAATGTTCATCGAGTGGGGGGTAACCCCTTCGGTGCTGGTGGGCCATTCCATGGGCGAAAATACCGCCGCCGCGCTGGCCGGTGTTATCGGATTTGAAGATTGCATTGATCTGGTGCATCTGCGCGGGCAGTTGTTTGACACAGTGCCCGCAGGCGGCATGCTGTCGGTGCCGCTGTCACTGGACGCGCTGCGCCCCTATCTGGGGCCGGACCATGACATTGCATCGCTGAACGCGCCGGAACTGACGGTCATATCCGGCCCACAAGCAGCACTTGACCAGTTGGATGCGGCCCTGCGCGCCGAGGACATAACCGCCCAGCGCGTGCCCATCAACATTGCCGCCCATAGCCGCATGCTGGACCCCATTCTGGGCCGATTCCGCGCATTTTTGCAGGGCGTGCCCCTGAACGCGCCGCAACTGCCCATCATTTCCAACCGCACAGGCCAACCACTGACACCGCAACAGGCACGCGACCCCGAATATTGGGTGCAACACTTGCGCAATACAGTCCAGTTTGCCGATTGCATCACCACCTTGGCCGCCCGTCCCAACCGCATCTACCTGGAAATGGGGCCGGGCAAGGCGCTGTCATCGCTGACACGCATGAACAAGGCCGTAGACGCGCAACAGGTGCTGTCCGTTCTGCGCCACCCTGACGAAGATATTGCCGATGACCTGTATCACATGGGCACGCTTGGCCGCATCTGGGCGTTGGGTGGGCAATTTGACTGGGCGCAAATCTGGGGCGACGTGCGGCGCCAGCGCGTGCGCCTGCCCACCTACCCGTTCCAGCGCACGCGCTATTTCATTGAACCCGGCACCAACAGCGCCGCCGATACCCCCACACTGGACCGCATTGATGATGTCACGCAATGGGGTTTTATTACCAGCTGGAAACCGGCCTATGCCGAGTGTGATATTGATGTGACGCGCGATTTGTCCACCCTTTCGGACACATGGCTGATATTTGCTGATGACGCAGGCATTGCCGCCCCCGTCATTGCGCAACTGCGGGGCAGCGGCGCGCGGGTTATCGATGTGCATGCAGGCGACACATTCGCGCGCAAATCCGCAGACAGCTATACACTGGCCCCCGAACAGGGCGCGGACGGGTATATGCAACTTCTGCAAGGCCTGATCGCAGATGGTGTGGCCCCCACCCGCATTGCGCATTTCTGGCTTGCCGACCCGCGCGATACCTTCAGGCCCGGTTCCAGCGTGCTGCACCGCAATCTGGAACAGGGGTTCTATTCCCTGCTGTATCTGGCGCAGGCCATCCAGTCCGAAAACCTGCCGCTGCCGGTTCATCTGACGGTCATGACCACGGGCGCACAAGCGCTGAACGGGCAACCGCTGGCCCATCCCGAAAAGGCCATGATCGCAGGCCCCGCGCGCGTGGCCCCGCGCGAAATGGCTGGCCTGACCTGCGCCACGCTGGATATTGACGTGGCCAGCGCTGACCTGACGCAAACGCTGCTGGAAGAACTTTGCGCCACCCCCGCCAACAGCACCGCCTTGTTGCGCGGCCAACGGCGCTATGTGCAGACCATCAGGCCCGCGCCGCTGGCGCAGGACCTGCCGGACCTGCCGGACGGCGCGCATTGGGTCATTACCGGCGGTTTCGGCGGCATTGGCCTGACCTTGGCCGAGGAGTTGATCACCCGAAGTGCCGCGCGCATCACCCTTGTCAGCCGAACACCCCTGCCCGACCGCAGCGATTGGGACGGGTGGCTGGCCACCCATTCCCCCGCAGACGGGACCAGCCGCCGCATTCTGGCCATCAGGCGGTTGGAATCGCTTGGTGGGGCGGTTCATGTTGCCAGCGCCGATGTGTGCAATATTGATGATATGCGCCGCGCACTGGATAGCGCGCGGGCCAGTTTCGGCGCACCGTACGGGCTGATCCATGCCGCTGGCCATATCGCAGATGCCCCCCTTCTGGGCAAATCCCCCACCGAGCTGGAAGATGTGCTGGCCCCCAAACTGCACGGGCTTCAGGTGCTGGATGACCTGCTGCCAGATGGCACGCTGGACGTGATGGTGCTGTTTTCGTCCACCTCTACCCTGACCGCGCCGGTGGGGCAGGTGGATTATGTGGCTGCGAATGAATACCTGAACGCTTTTGCGCGCGCGCGGGCAGGCGGGAAAACCCGTGTGCTGTCGCTGAACTGGGGCATATGGACGGAAACGGGCATGGCCGCTGATGCCATGGCCGCGCGTCTGGGCCAGACACCGGCCATTCCGGCCACACCCTGCCCGCTGCCCCTGTATGACAACATGGATTTTGACGCCGCAGGCAACCGCCGCCTGTCCCTGCATCTGGACGCGGGCCATTGGGTTGTCGACCAGCACCGCACCAGTGACGGAACCGCCATTGTTCCGGGAACCGCCTATCTGGACCTTGCCGCGCAGGCCCTGCGCGCGCAGGGCGAAACCGGCCCGTTTGAATTGCGCGATGTCTGGTTCATGCGCGCAATCGCTGTGCCCGATGACAGCGCCCGCCGGCTGCGGGCCACATTGGCGCGCACGGAGAATGGCTATGACTTCACGCTGCGCAGCGACGTTACGCACTGCGGAACCACGGGTTTTGTGCTGAATGCGCAGGCGCGTATTGTGCAGCCCCCCCAACCCCCCGCGCCCGCGGCAATAGACCCTTGCGCCATTGCCGCACGCTGCCCGGATGTGACCGAAGGAAACGGGTTGCGCAGCCCGCAAGAAGCGCATCTGAAATTCGGGCCGCGCTGGCGTGTGTTGACGCGCACCGCCTATGGCACGGGCGAAGGGCTGGCGCATCTGGAATTGCCTGCCGCGTTTCAGGGTGATCTGGGCGCGGGCCATGTGCTGCACCCCGCGCTGATGGATCTGGCCACCGGCTGGGCCATGCGGCTGATACCGGGCTATGAGGGCCGCGCACTTTGGGTGCCGGTATCCTATGACAGCGTGGCAGTATATGACAATTTGCCCGCGCAAATTGTCAGCCACGCGCGCCTGTGCCCCGACACGGGCACAGAGACGGGCACGGGCACCGGGTTCGCCAGTTTCGATGTAACGCTGGCCACACCTGACGGGCGCGTGCTGGTCGAAATCCGGCGCTTCACCATCAAGCAGCTGACCGATGCAGCCTTTGGCGATGTGCCCCCCCTGCGCCCGTCGGATTTGGAACGCGGCATTGCACAGCATATCGCCCTGTCCCCCGCCGAGGAACGCTTGCGCGACATGCTGTCACTTGGCATCACACCCACCGAAGGGGCGCAGGCCTTCTTTCGCGCGCTGAAATCGGACCATGCCGCCCTTGTGGTGTCATCCATCGACCCGCAAGCCTTGATTGCACAAGCCAACAGCCCGGACCCTGCGCCACACCAGACCAAATTCGACCGTCCCGACATTGGCACCGACATGGTTGCCCCGCGCAATGACATTGAACGCACGCTGACGGGGTTCTGGCAGGATTTGCTGGGCGTTGACGAAATCGGGGTAGAAGACAATTTTTTCGACCTTGGCGGGCATTCGCTGATTGCCGTGCGCCTGTTTGCGCAGGTCAGAAAAGCGTATCAGGTGGATTTCCCCATATCGGTTCTGTTTCAGGCCCCGACCATCGCGGCCTGTGCAGCCATGATTGCCGAACAGACCGGGCTGGACCTTGACACCACAACCGGCGCCCCCCCCGCAGACGCAACACAGCCTGCGCGCGCGCAATTCACCCATCTGGTGCCCATGCAGGGCCAGAACAGCGGCACGCAAACCCCGTTCTTCCTTGTTGCGGGCATGTTTGGCAATGTGCTGAACCTGCGCCACCTTGCGCTGTTGATAGGGCGCGACAGGCCATTTTACGGGCTTCAGGCGCGCGGGTTGCTGGGCGGCGATACCCCCCATGACCGGATTGAAGACGCCGCGCGCGACTACATTGCCGAAATGCGGCAAGTGCAGCCACATGGCCCCTATATGCTGGGCGGGTTTTCAGGGGGCGGAATCACGGCCTATGAAATTGCCCGCCAATTAGACGCCATGGGCGAGAAAGTGGATATGGTGGTGTTACTGGACACGCCGCTGCCCGTCCGCCCGGCCCTGACGCGCACAGACAAGGCGCTGATGAAGCTTGCGCAATTGCGCCGCAAGGGGCCGGGCTATATGCTGGAATGGTGGCGCGCGCGGCAGGACTGGAAACGCCAGCTTGCAGCCGGCCCCGCCCCTGACAGCGCAGATGCCTTCCATAACACCGCGATCGAGGCCGCCTTTCGTCGTGCCGTGGCCGCCTATCAGGTGCAACCATGGGATGGCAATCTGGTTCTGTTCCGCCCGCCACTGGACCGGCATTGGCAAGTGTCGCGCGGCAATTGGGTCAGCCGCCAGCGGGAATATGTGTTCGCTGATAATGACTGGACCCGCTTTGCCCCGAACCTGCGCGTGATCGAGGTGCCGGGCGACCATGACAGTATGGTTCTGGAACCCAATGTGCGGGTTCTGGTGTCGCGGTTGCGCGCCTTGATGCCTGCAACACCCCCCATGAAACATGCAGCCGAGTAAACCGCAATGAACCCCACTGTCCTGACCATAATCGTCAATTACAAAAGCGCTGAAATGTCGCTGCAATCCGCGCAGGCGGCACTTCGCGCCATGGATGGCGTCGCTGGCGCAATTACGATTGTCGACAATGACAGTCAGGACGGGTCATATGAAACCCTGCGCGACGCTGCGCGCGACATGGCGCGGGTTCGGGTTATCCAGTCGGGGCATAATGGCGGCTTCGGGTATGGCAACAATGTCGCCATAAAAGCGGGCCTGCCAGATGGTCAGGCGCCCGATTTTGTCTATCTCCTCAATCCCGATGCCTTCCCGGACGCGGACGCAATTCGGCTTCTGCGCGACCATATGACCGCGCATCCGCAAACCGGCTTTGCGGGAAGTTCCGTGCGCGGCGAGGATGGCAACCCCCATGAAGTGGCGTTCAATTTCCCCTCGGTCTGGTCCGAATTCGAGACGGCGGCGAATACCGGCGTCATTACCAAAGTGCTGCGCAATTACCGCGTTCCCATGGGCTTTCCACCAGCCACTTGCGCCGTGGACTGGTGTTCAGGCGCCAGTGTGATGTTCCGCCGCAGCATGCTGGACCAGATCGGCCTGTTTGACGAAACCTTTTTCCTGTATTTTGAAGAAACGGAATTGTGCCATCGTGCCCGCGCTGCGGGATGGGCGGGAATGTATGTGCCCGACGCCAGCGTCATGCATATAGGGTCGGTTTCAACCGGCATAAGCAACAAGGCGCGCATCCCGGGCTATTGGTTCAACTCTCGCGCGCATTACTATCGCAAGACAGGGGGCGCGGGGTATCTGGCCTGTGCGACCCTGTTTTATGTGCTGGGCGCAACAATCTGGAAGGCACGCCGCCTGATTGAACGGAAAGAGGATCGGATTCCGCCATATTTTCTCCGTGATCTTGTGGGACATACATTTCAGACCCTGACATCAGGCGCATTGCTTGGGGACAAAACGACAAGGGCGCAGGAAGCGCCCTGAAAAAGAGGTGATTTATGCAGTTTTCAAGCGTTGTGATTGGCGATGAAAGCCTGCTGGCAGAATGCAGCAACCAGCTTTTGGCGCGTGGACACACCATTGCGGCTGTTGTCACCAACAACCCGAATCTGGCTGGCTGGGCGCAGGACAACACCATTCCTGTCATCAGCGCAGGCCACAATCTGGCGGACCGGCTGAATACACTGCAGTTCGACTGGATTTTGAACATCGCGGGCCTGCACGTGCTACCGCGGGCCGTTCTGGCGCTGCCTGCCCGTGGGGCGATCAATTTTCATGATGGCCCCTTGCCACAACATGCCGGGCTGAACGCCCCGGTCTGGGCCTTGTTGGCAGGTGAACAGCAACACGGCATTACATGGCACATGATCACTGAAACCATTGATCAGGGCGACATTCTGGCCCGCGCCGCTTTTGACATCGCGGCCGATGACACGGCACTGACACTGAACGCGAAGTGTTTTGCCGCCGGGGTCGAAAGCTTCGCACATGTGCTGGACATGCTGGAAACCGGGCAGGTTTCCGGCCAGCCCCAGGACGTGACAGGGCGCAATCTGCACCTGCGCCATGACCGCCCCGCACATGACGGGCTGCTGGATTTCACACGCCCTGCGGCGGAACTGGAACGACTGGTCCGCGCCTTGGATCATGGGCCCTATTGGAACCCGCTATGCGCACCCAAACTGCGGCTTGGCGCGCAGCTTGTGTGCATTGGCGCGGCCCGTATGGTGGACGGTCAGGGCCAGCCCGGTCAGGTGCTTGATGTGGATTCCGACAGTGTGACAGTCATGTGTGCGGATATGGCCCTGCGCGTGTCAGGTCTGCTATGTGTGCAGGGCCTGCCCACCAGCGCAATGCACCAGGTGACACCCGGCGATATGTTGCCAATGCCCCCTGATGGGGTGACCCCTGCCATGACGCGCATTGTGGCAGGTGACCAGCGCTGGCGCGACGCCTTGCGCGCCATGGTGGCACCGCCCCCCCTTGTTGCACAGTCCGCCACGCGCGACAGTCTGGCACTGGATATGGCGCTTGCGCCTGACGCACAAACCATTGCCGCATTCGGCGCGGCAGTGGCACGCCATTTCGGGCTGTCCAGTGTCGACATCGCATGGCGCAATGGGGCCATTGCACAGGCACAGGCACAGGCCACAGCGCCGGACCACATTTCAGGCTGGGTGCCAGTGCAGGTGAACATGCACAGCGCAAACCCCGTCGCTGATGTTGAAAGCCGCCTGAAGCTGGCGCAAACCGCGCCCGGTTTTGCCCGTGACATCAGCGCGCGCGATCCCATGCTGGGCCTGATCGATATGCCGCCTGTCGCCGTGACGCATGGGGCCGAGGCGCCGGAGGCGGCGCTTGTGCTTGATCTGGACGCGGGCGCATTGCGCTATGACCCCGCAACCCTAAGCGCGACCGAGGCAGGCAAGATCAGCGCCCTACTGGCAACCCCCCCGCCTACGGTCCTTGACCTGGACCAGTTCAATGCCACTGCGCGCGCCTATGACCGCATCTGTATCCATCACGCGTTCGAGGCGCAGGTTCAGAAAACACCGGACGCCGTTGCGCTGGCGTTTGAAAACCAGACCCTGACCTATGCTGACCTGAACGCGCGCGCCAACCGCGTGGCGCATGTGCTGGTGCAAATGGGTGTTACGCCTGATACGCCAGTTGCGCTGTGCACGGCGCGCGGCCCAAACCTGCTGATCGGCGCGCTTGGCATCCTGAAGGCGGGCGGGGCCTATGTGCCGCTGGACCCCGCCTACCCGTCAGACCGGCTGGCGCATTACCTGAGCGATTCCGCAGCGCCTGTGGTGGTGACCGAACATGCCCTGCTGGACATGTTGCCTGACCATGCCGCAGCGCTTTTGCAACTGGACACCGATGCGCGGCTGGCTGCGGCACCCGACACCAACCCCGACAGCCGCGCCACACCCGATAATCTGGCGTATCTGATCTATACATCCGGGTCGACCGGCACGCCCAAGGGGGTGATGGTGGAACATGGCAATGTCGCCAATTTCTTCGCGGGCATGGATGAGCGCATACGCCATGACCCGCCCGGCGTTTGGCTGGCTGTCACATCGTTAAGTTTTGACATTTCCGTACTGGAACTGTTCTGGACATTGGCCCGCGGGTTCAAGATCGTCCTGATGGGCGATGAGGACCGCACCGCTGTTTCGCGCGCGCCCGTGCGCGTGTCAAACAAGCCCATGGATTTCAGCCTGATGTATTGGGGCAATGATGACGGGCAGGGACCACAGAAATACCGCCTGCTGCTGGAAGGCGCAAAATTTGCCGACACGCACGGGTTTTGCGCGGTCTGGACACCGGAACGCCATTTCCACGCCTTTGGCGGCCCGTTCCCCAACCCGTCGGTTTCCGGTGCGGCAGTGGCGGCGGTTACGCAAAATCTGGCAGTGCGCGCGGGGTCTTGTGTGGCGCCGCTGCACCATCCGGTGCGCATTGCCGAAGAATGGGCCATGATCGACAATTTGACGAACGGACGCACGGGGCTGGGCATTGCGTCGGGCTGGCATCCGGTGGATTTTGTCCTTCGCCCCGAAAACAGACCCCCCAACAACAAACAGGCCATGTTCGACATGATCGACACGCTGCGCAAACTGTGGCGCGGGGATGTGGTCGAATTTGACAAGGGCGACGGGGTAGTGCCCGTGCAAACGCTGCCGCGCCCCGTATCGCGCGAATTGCCGATCTGGCTGACCACAGCGGGAAACCCCGAAACATGGCGCGATGCAGGACGGCTTGGCGCAAATGTGCTGACCCACCTGCTGGGCCAATCCATTTCCGAGGTCGCCGAGAAGATCACCATCTATCATGCCGCCCTGCGCGATGCGGGCCATGACCCCGCCGATTTTACCGTCACGCTGATGTTGCACAGCTTCGTTGCGCGTGACCGCGACCACGCCCGCGAAGTGGCGCGCGCCCCGATGAAATCCTACCTGCTGGCGGCAGCGGCGCTGGTAAAACAATATGCCTGGGCCTTTCCTGCGTTCAAACGCCCACAAGGGGCAAAAAACCCCATGGATATTGACCTGTCCACCCTGTCACAGGACGAAGTGGACGGCATTCTTGATTTCGCCTTCAACCGTTATTTTGAAGAGTCCGGCCTATTCGGCACGGTTGATGATTGTCTGAACCGTGTAGAGCAGTTGAAGGCGATTGGCGTGACCGAGATTGCCTGCCTGATTGATTACGGCATCAATACCGATCAGGTTCTGGAAGGGTTGTTTCCGCTGGCCGAAGTGGTCCGGCGCGCGAATGCGGGCGTGGATCTGGCGCAGGATGATTTCTCGATCGCGGCGCAAATTCATCGCCATAAGGTCACCCATCTGCAATGCACCCCGTCCATGGCGCGTATGATGGCAATGAATGATGACAGCCGCGCAGCGCTTGCGCAGGTGGGGACAATCCTGATCGGCGGCGAGGCGCTGCCCGGCGCCTTGGCGCGCGACATCGCACACCTTACCGGCCAGCCCGTGCAGAACATGTATGGCCCCACGGAAACCACCATATGGTCCACAAGCCAGACCACCACGGGCACAGACGGAATTGCGGGGATCGGCACGCCCATCGCCAATACACAAGTCTATGTCCTTGACGATGCGCTGCACCCGGTGCCCCCCTATCAGGACGGGGAATTGTTCATTGGCGGGGACGGCGTAACGCGCGGCTACTGGAACCGCGCAGAGCTGACGCAAGAACGGTTTATCCCCAACCCGTTCGGCGCGGGGCGGCTGTATCGCACAGGTGATCTGGTGCAGCGCGGGCATGACGGGTTGCGGTTCATGGGGCGTGTGGATCATCAGGTCAAAATCCGCGGCCATCGCATTGAACTGGGCGAGGTGGAATCCGCCCTCGAAGCGCAGCCCGGAATTACCGCCGCTGTCGCCATCACCCGCGAGGACCGCGACGGCGACATACGACTGGTTGCCTATTACACCGGCAGCCCGTCAGGGGATTTGCGCGCCGCACTGGCGCAACGCCTGCCTGCGCATATGTTGCCTGCGCATTTCGTCCCACTGGCGCAAATGCCGCTTACACCCAACAAGAAGATTGACCGCAAGGCCCTTCCCGCACCCAGCCGCATGCAACAACACGCGCCTGCCCCTGCCCCAGATATTGCGGCCGGCACTGACACCGCCAGCAAAATTGCAGCTATCTGGTGCGACGTGCTGGGCGTGGCGCAGGTGGGTCAGGGGGACAATTTCTTCCATCTGGGGGGGCATTCACTGCTGGCTGTGCAAGCGCACCGCGAAATGCGCAGCCGTTTGAACATTCCGGGCCTGTCGATAACCGATTTGTTCCGCTTCCCCGTTCTGGGGGAACTGGCCCGTCATCTGGATGGCAAAATGCGCCCGCTGCCCCCCGCGCAGACGCTGCCGACACGCGCAGATGACAGCACGCCCCCACCCCCCGACACCCCCCCCAGCTCTGACAGGGTTCAGGCCATGGCGCGCCGCCGCGCCATGCGCGCAGAAAGGGCCGGACGCGCATGATTCAACAACGCTTTTCACTGGTGCAATACGCCCGCCCCCTGTTCAGCGACAGGGTGGCCATGGCATGGGCCGACCCGAAAGCGCCCATGCCCCGCCTTGTGGGCGACGAGGTTCTGGCCATTGAACAGGTCGCCGCCACACGCGCGCGCGAATTCGCCGCCGGACGCGCCGCCGCACGCAACGCAATGGAACAGCTGGGCCATACGCCGCGCCCGGTTCTGCAAGGCGATGATCGCGCGCCAATCTGGCCTTCGGGTCTGGTCGGCTCCATCACCCATACCAGCCATGATGCCTTGGCCGTTGTCACGGATGACCCCGCCATTCTGGCACTGGGGCTGGATATTGAACCCGCCACCCCGCTGGAACCAAGCTTATGGCCAGTAGTTTGCACACAAAACGATATGCTTTGGCTGGCCGGGCTTGGCCCGACGCAGCGTGGGCATTTCGCCAAGCTGCTGTTTTCCGCAAAGGAAGCTGTCTATAAGGCGCAGTATCAGCTTAGCCGTTGCCTGATCGATTTTCACGCGCTTGACCTTTTACCTGATCTGGGGTCAGGCCGCTTTACAGCGACATTGCGGCAGGACGTTCCGCAGTTTGCATCCGGAACCCGATTCGAAGGACAGTTTTCCATTCTTGCCAATTGCGTTGTAACAGCGGTGGAAATCCACCATCGCTGAACGCGGGCCTGTTGCACTATGCGCAAGTTTCCGAAACGGGGTGATCTACGGATAGTAGGTAACCGAAGCTGCCGCCCCAACATTCTGCAACGCACCGCGACAAGCTGTCCGGACCTGCAAAATCATTGGCAAAACCTGCTTTCAGTCTGATACAATGCCGCAGCGATCCCTAACCAGAGGCAGTGTGCTGTCAGGTCCCAAAGCTACCGATCATCAGAATCGACGACAGCATACCAGTATCAGAAAGAATTGAGGGCAGAATGAAAAGAACCCTGATTGCCGCCATAGTTTCGGCTTTCGTTATTCCAGCACTCCCCACATCCGCCGCCGCCAGCGCAATTGAATCCGCATGTTTGCGGTCGGACCGGGCGCAAGCCACCCGCGCCTTGTGCCGGTGCATCGGGTCTGTGGCCAATGAAACCCTGACCCGCAGCGAGCAGCGCCGCGCCGCAGCATTTTTCCGTGACCCACAGCTTGCGCAGGATGTGCGCATGTCCAAAAGTGACCGCGACAACGCATTCTGGGCGCGTTACCGTGCCTTCGGGGACCGTGCCGAACAGTTCTGCGCAGGGCGCTGACCAAAAAAAGGGGCAGTCCGTTTCGGAACTGCCCCTTTTTTTCTTATGACATTCCCACTGGTTCAGTGTCGAATTCAGTTGTGACCATGACCATGGGTATGTGTTTGGCCACCGCCGCTGTCATGTTCGGTCGTGCGTTCAAGGTCCACCGTTGTGGGCACAACCAATTCGTCGCCATTTTCAAGAACAAGCGTCACTAGAATTTCATCACCATGGCTTAGCCGCTGGTTCAGGCCCAGAAACATGACATGATCGCCGCCGCGTTCCAATGCATGCATGCTTTGGGCAGGGACGGTAATCCCGTCTTCCAACTCGACCATGCGCATAACGCCGTTTTCATCTTCCAGATGGGTGTGCAGTTCCACGCGCTGCGCCACGTCTGACCGCGCGCCTATGATGCGGCACTCCGTCGCGGAACTGTTCATTACATGCATGAACGCCGCGCCGGATTGCGACATGGCCGTAGATGTGCGCGCATAGGCATCATGCACCTCCAGGTCACAGGCCAACGCGGGCAGGGCAAAAGTGACTGCCGCAGCAGTCGTCAAAAATAGCTTCTTCATTCTTCAGTCCTTGTCTGACAGTTGGGGTTTTTCCGCAATCAGACAAACGCAGGCGGGCCGCGCGAACTGGCCCAGAGCCCCGCCGCCCCTGCGTGCCAAACGGCTGCGCCTGCAGGCCATTGCACGCGGCTGGCCTGGGCGGCTGGGTGGAAATACACCACCGGATCGGCCAGTCCGGCGACCACGGGCATAATACAGTCAGGGCAGGGCAGCATATGCTCGACCGGGTTGCCATCCGCATCTATGGTGACAGAAACCAGCCCATAGCCCGTGCAGATAACAAGCGTTTGCGCGCCCGCAGCAAGATGGCGTGCCTGAACAAAGCCGATACTGGCCAGCGCCAGACAAAGCGCCAGCGCAAAACCAGAGATGCTGCGCAACAATCTTTTCATACGTCCAATCTATGCCTTTGGCCACGCCAAGGGAAGCGCCAAACTAGCGCACCATCTGCTTGATGGCCGCGACATGTTGGCCTGTCGCGGCTGCCACGTCCTGCGTCAGTGCCAAGGCGTCCGGCATCAGCGCGCCCGGGTCGCACAGGCGGTCGACCAACCCCCATGACAGCGCTTCGGGGGCCTCAATACGCGCACCTGCCATAAGGATCATTTTTGCGCGTGCCGGGCCCACCAGTGCTGTCAGGCGCGCTGGGTCGGACGGTTGCGGAAGAAAACCCAGCTTCATGACCGGATAGAAGAATTTTGCCCCCGGCACCGCCAGCCGCATGTCACAGGCCAGCGCCATGCCAAACGCGCCCCCCGCCAGCGTGCCGTTCAGCGCCGCGATAGTCAGGAACGGGGCCGCGGCAATGCGCCCCGAAAGCGCTTCCCACAGCCCTGATGTGGCTAGCCCTGCGCGTGCTTCCTCCAGATCAGCGCCTGCGCTGAACACCCTGCCCCGCCCGGTCAGAACCAGCGCGCGCGCCCCCGCCTTGCTGGCGGCGTCAACCGCTTCGCACAAGGCCAGCAGCATTTCGGCTGTAAGGGAATTTGCCTTGTCGGGCCGGTCCAGTGTCAAGGTCCAGACACTGCCTGCGTGCTGCACATCTATCATTGGACGCCTATGCGCGCGCGGATATCGGGGTCACGCAAGGACACTTCATCCCCGATCCAGCCATCTGCATCAGGGGTGCACATCCAGACCAACGCCTGTGCCGGCCATTCCGGGGGCACATGCGCTGACCAGTCCAGTTGGCTGACGGGGTTGATACCGCTTGCCTTGATCTCTCGTTGCATGTTGGTGGCCACGGTGCCGGGCGACAGACTCATGATGCGCAGTCCCTGCGCCCGCGCTTCGGTATCGGCCACATGGGTCAGCATCAGGGCACCTGCCTTGGAACTGCAATAGGCCCCCCACCCTTCCAGCGGTTTATGCGCCGCGCCAGACCCCACAGTGATGATAGTTCCCGCCCCTTGGGGCTGCATCACCGGCAGTGCTGCACGCATGCCGTGAAACACCCCCTTCAGGTTGATATCAATCAGGCGGCCAAAATCATCCGGTGAAATGTCAGATAACGGGCCAATAGGGTCAATCGCGCCTGCATTGTTGACCAGCACATCCAACCGCCCGAAACGGTCGCACATTGTGGCAATCGCCCCCTGAACCGATGCAAAATCGGCCACATCACAGGGCAGTGCCACCGCGCCAGTTTCGCGTGCCAGCGCGTCCAGCGCATCAGTGCTGCGCGCGGCCATGCCAACCTGTGCGCCTGCCGCCACAAATGCGCGCACTGCCGCCGCGCCAATGCCACGGCTGGCACCGGTAATCAGGACAACTTTACCCGCCAGTGATGATGCGTCAAACCCCATGCTTTTCCCCTTGCATTCAGTAATCCCGTTCAAAA
The DNA here is from genome assembly GCF_052379845.1 of Roseinatronobacter sp. NSM. NCBI lineage: Bacteria > Pseudomonadati > Pseudomonadota > Alphaproteobacteria > Rhodobacterales > Paracoccaceae > Roseinatronobacter > Roseinatronobacter sp. NSM. The sequence continues at coordinate 175,812 of NZ_JBQTCF010000002.1, forward strand.
AACAGCCCGACCCCCGCCCGGCCCTGATTGTCGATGCGCCCGCGCGCTGTCAATGATGGCGACAGGTCGATATTGATCGACACTTCGCTATCACCCTGCGGCTGCACCTCGACATCGGTATAGATATTCTCGGTCACGTAGCGCCCCAACCGGACCGAGGTTTCGCCATCCTCGGTTGTGCGCACGTCCAGATCGTCCAGTCCCGTCGTCTGGCGCAGCCGTTCAAAAACACCCTCTCCGCGCCCTGACAAGGTGGCCAGCGATGACGCAAGCTGCGCGGCCTGAAACACACTTAGCGTTTCAAACCCGCGCCCGAACAGCAGCAGCGACACAACTTCTTCTTCTGGCAGTTCCGGGGTCGATTCAAACCGTATTTCAGGCGAATCCGCGCGCCCTTCCAGCACGATGCGCGCGGTCACCCCTGTGCGTTCGGTTGACGCCACAAGCCGCACAAACGGCACCAGATCCCCCTGAAGGCTGGCAAACCCTTCGTTCAGGGTAAAGCGGTTGCCCAACAAGTCCAGCCGCCCCCGGATAAGCCCGAATTCCCCAATCGGAATCGGGTCCGCGGTGGTGCCTGTCAGGCGCAATTGCCCGCCCAATTCGGCATCAAGCCCGCGCCCGCGAATGAAAATGCGGTTCGGCGCGTCAATCAGCAGGTCCAGCGTTGCGGGGCGGCGCACACGGCCATGGGTTTCGCCCGCGAATATGCCAGCGCGCTGGCGTGTTTCACGCGCCGCCGCTGAGTCGCGCTGATGCTGGATATTCGGCGGAATGAACCCGCGCGACACCAGCCCGACACGCGGAATGCGAATTTCTGTGCCCTCCAGTGTCAACGCGCCCGCAAGCGTGGGACCTCGCGTCAATGGCCCGGAAACAGACACATCGCCAGATACATCTGTCTGGAACAATTGCGGGTTCTGGATGCGCATTTGCCCCAGCCGCGCCCGCAAATCCGCGTTCAGGGGCGGGGTCAGGTCAATATTGCCCGTCAGGCTGACTGTGCCGCCTGCGACGGCGCGGCCCTGCAGGTCAATCGCGGCACGGCCACCCGAAAGCTGGGCGCGCGCGTTGATGTCCGTAATACGGATATTCTGTTGCGGCAAAACCAGCTGCGCGCCCACTGCCTCGGCACTGCCGGCAACAGAAGCCAGCGCAAGCGGGCCATTCAGCGCCAGATCAAACCGCGCCGGTCCCTGCACGGAGCGCGGTTCGATGCGCGGATTGATCAGCGCGATATCGGCGCTACCACTGGCGCGCAAATCCGCGCGCAGGTCGCGCGAAACCGTGCCCGCCGCCTGCACCGACAGACCCGCAGGCCCGTCAGCTGCCAGATCCAGCGCAAACGCTTCGCCCGTATCGCGCACATCCCCCGACAGGGTTACCGGCCCCAATATGCCCGGAACAACCAGCGCCAGATCGCGCAGCCGCGCGTCAACACGCATGGCGGGGCGGCCTTGGGTGCTTTGGCCCGCAATTATGGCCGTCAGGTTTGGTCCTGTCAGGCGTGCATCTTCAATCATCAGCGCATCAGGTCGCTGGACCACGCGCGCGGTCAACTGATGGGTGCCCGCCAGCACACGGTTTGCCACATCACTGCCCAAACGCACATTCCGCGCCGTCACGCCCAGATCAAGCGACCGCGTGTCCCCGTCTTCGCGCAAGGCAACATCACCGCGTAGACTGCCGCCGAAAGCGGGCCGAATAGTGCCGAGCGACCCAAGGGCAAATTCCGCATCCAGCCGCGATGCGCCCGCCGCATAGCGCCCATTGGCCGATAATGTCAGCGCGGCATTTTCAAGCGTCAGTGACGCCAGATCAAAGGCCGCGCCATCGCGCTGCCCGTCAACAGCCAGCCGTGTTTCCCCCCGCAAGGCGCGGTTCACATCTGGCTGGCCCACTGTCAGGTCGCGGGCGCGCGCATCAATGCTGACCGTTTCGCGTTCAGCCGTGCCGTCAATGGCAATGCGCGCGTCAATCGCGCCGCCAAAATCACCCCCAAGAACCGAAAGATCCGCAAAATCCAGATCACCGCGCAAGCGGATATCCTGGGGTGACAGCTGCCCGCGCAGGTCAGCGCGCAAGGTCTGGGCCTGCGCGGTCAATTCATGCAGGGTGATCACGCCATCCAGCCCGTCCGCGTTCAGGGAAATAACGCTTTCCCCTGCCAGCAAGCGGTCCAGTTGTTCCTGCCCGAAGGACAGGTCGCGTCCGCTGACATTGGCTTCCACACTGAAATCATCGCGCTGCGGGCCGATACGCCCTTGCGCCCGCGCCCGCAGCGCGCCCGACAAGTCGCGCCCCGCCAACCGTGACAGGCGCGAAATATCCAGAAATTCCGCCTGACCATCCGCTATAACAACCCCGTCTTCCAGCCGCGCGCGCCCGTTAATGGTGAAATTCCGCCCCTCCAGTAGCACACCGGGCAACAACAAGGGCCGCCCCTCGCGCCATATGAATGCCACAGACCCTGTAAGGGAATTGCCCAGTGCCTGCGCCACGCCCTGATCGCGGGCTGACAGGCCCAGCGCGGAAAAATCGATCAGGGCATCAACCACGTCAATATCTTCGCCAAAGCCTTGCGACGTGATACGCCCCAGCCCGTTGACGAACAGGCTTTCGACCGAAATATCGCCATTGTCGAATCCAATCAGGTCGACAACAAGTTCCCAGTCTTCGCTGACGGATGCATCAAACCCCAACCGCAAATCAGCCTGTTCTATGGTGGTATCGGACCCGGCCACCGGCAACAAAACCCGTCCGCCGTTGCGGTCCCGAATTTCGCCGCGCAGGTCAATCAACTCCGGCAGATTGTCGGTTCCCATGCGCACACGGCCATCAAGCTGCAACTTCTCGGTCTGGATGCGCAGATTGTCCAGCGACAGGCGGCCATCATCAAACCTGCGGGCCTGTGTGCGCAAACGGCTGTCATCGCCGAAAAACGGATGGAATTGCGGCTGCAGCAACGGGCGCAAATCCCCGCCAAGGTCCAGCCGCACGGCCTGCGCCACGCCAGGCAGGGTGGTTTGCAACGCGAATTCCCCCGCGACGCGGCGCTGCCCATCCGTGTCCAGTGTGATTTCAGCATCAAAATCGTCAATCGGCCCTTCGCCCTGCACACGCAGCGCCGCCGAGGGAAGGTCCGGCACGTCCAGCAATGTGACCGCCAGCCCGCCGGCCGCTTCCTGAACATTCAGGTCCAGCGACAATATGCGCGTTTCATTGGAAAAACCAGCATCCAGCAGGAACTGGCCCGCAACATCATCCAGCCGGTCAATTTGCAGCCGCGCATCCCCTTCGCCGCCCGCCAGCGCGGCCCGCCCGCTGACCCCTGCGCGCAATTCCTGACCCAGCAGGGGCGCGCCCAGCACCACCTCGTCCAGCGCAAGCTGCCCAAGGTCAATGGACACAGGAAGTTCCGGCAATTCAAACTGGCGCATGGGCACCAGTTCATCAGATGGCGCACCCACTGGCGCGCGCAGGATTTCAACACGTTGTGCCGAAATTTCGGCAATTTCAATGCGGCGCTGGAACAATGCGGACCTGTTCCATTGCAAAGCCGCCCCTGTCACCCGCAGCCAAACGCCGTCATCGTCTTCGATGGTCATTTCGTCAAATGTTGCACGCGACGACAACGCGCCGCGAAAGCCCGAAATGCGCACCGCACGGCCCCGGTCCGACAGGCTGTCTTGCAACAGGCGCGTCAGGAAACCCACGTCGCTTTCGCCCGCATCGGGCGCAATATCTTCGACACCTTGCGCGGAGGCAGGCGCGGCAAACCATGTCATCAGGCACACAAGCCCCAGCGCAATGATATGCAAAACCCGCATCAAAACGCCTGTCCTATGCCCAAGTATAATTGCGGCCCGCGGCCCGTAGTGCCACGCACCGGCAGCCCGACATCCAGCCGCAACGGGCCAACCGGCGTATCATAGCGCAGCCCCAGCCCGGCCCCTGCATGCCAGCCTGACGGGCCGGTAAACGCCCCTTCGGACACATAACCGGCATCGGCAAATGCCGTCAGGCCAATGGTTTCGGTTGCCCTCATCCGCCCTTCCAGCGACAGCGCGGCAAAGCCCCGCCCACCGGAACGCACCCCACCGGGCGACACGCCCAGCGACTGGAAGGGTTGGCCACGAACCGACCCGCCGCCACCGGAATAAAACAGGAAATCCCGCGGTGTATTGTCAATGCCCGCACCAACAACCGCGCCCAACTGCCCGCGCGCAGCCAGCACGAAACGGTCATCTTCGCCAAAGCCGAAATACCCGCGCGCATCCAAAGTGGCGCGCGCGCCGCTGTCAGCAGTTCCAACACCGAAAAATGGCGTCAGATAGCCCTTCAGATAGGTGCCGCTTGTGGGCGAACGCGCATCATTGCGGCGGTCCCATTCCACTGTCAGCGGCACCAACAGCAGCTTGTAATCCCGCCGGATGGCCAATGTCGGCCCAAACCGGGCCTGTTCCACCAGTGCACCCAAACCCGCACCAAAAGTCAGTTGATCACTGAACCGGTGCGACAAGCCAATATCCAGCCGCGCGCGGCGCGCGCGGAAGTCATCCTCGCGCTCATTCTCGACCAGAAGGCCCAAATTCAGCGTTGTATCGGGGGTGAATGTTGCAGGGCGCGAAAATTCCACGCCAAAGCGGTAATCCAGCCCACCGCGCCGCGCCGCAAGCCCGCCGATCATCGCTTCAATCCGCAGCCGTTCCGCACCCCCCAAAAGGTTACGATGCAACCAGAACCCCGACAGTTTGGCACCGCTTTCAGTGTCCAGTTCGATGCTTGCGCCAATGCGGCGCAGCGGGGCTTCTACGACTGCGGCGTTAATATCCAGCGACCCGTCGGCGTTTCCGTCCTCTGCCTCGCGCAGGGCAACAGATGCAAAGGTGCCGGTCCGGCGCAACCGTTCTGCCGCGCGCTGCACTTCATCAGGTGAAAACACCTTGCCGGTGGGCAGGCCCGCAATTTTTACAATCCTGTCCGGGCGTGTTCGGTCCTGCCCACTGGGGCGCAACTGGCCAAACGTGAAGCGGGGGCCTGCATCCACGCCAATATCGACATCCAGTTCCTGTGCAGTATGGCGCGCGGTAATCTGTTGGCGGGCAGGTTCGGCTTTTGCATGGCCCAGATCACGCCAACGGTCTATGGCCGCGCTGGCCGTTTGGCGAATAACCGTGCTGCGCGCGGCCTGCCCTGCCGCGAAGCCGTCAGGCAATTCGGTATTCGCGGCAAGTGGCCCGATCTGCGCACGCCCGAACACAAAGGGCGGTCCAGCCGCCAACTGCACCTCAATGACCCCGATAGTGTCAGGCGGGTTCAGCGGCGATATATCCGCCGCTTCGCGCCCGTTGATACGGATGCTGATGACAGGCGCATAATAACCCGCTTCGTAGAACAGCCCGATCAGCTGGCCATATTCCGCGCGCGCGATTGTGAACACTTCAAAAGGGTCGGACAGCCCTTCGTCATGGGCTGCGCGCAGCAAGGACGCCCGCTGCAAGCCTTGCTCAAGCGCATTATCCCCGCCAGTGACTGAAAATCGCAAGTCTTCGAACCCCGCCGCTTGCTGGGCAAGAAACATTGCGAAAACAAGTGCTTGCAAAAATACAGCCCACTGGCTGCGCGCGCACCCCTGCAATTTTTTCAAGTGGCTATCCACCCATGAATACCGGCAAATCTGCATTGCCTTTTGTTGTTGCAGATCAACTGTCACGGGACAACTCGAAACTTTACCGGCTGGCAACACTCTGCCGGTTAGGATGCGCGGACCAATACGCTGGCCCACCCTTGTTGGGTGGGGGTTCGGGTGCTATGTCGCATGCAAGAATTCATACGAAAAAAGGAGCTTGGGCAGATGTCTCAAGACTATGTCATCAAGGATATTGCGCTGGCGGATTTCGGGCGCAAGGAAATCGATATTGCCGAAACGGAAATGCCCGGCCTGATGGCGCTGCGTCAGGAATTTGGCACCGCACAACCCCTGAAGGGCGCGCGGATTGCCGGATCATTGCATATGACCATCCAAACCGCTGTTCTGATTGAAACACTGGTCGCGCTTGGCGCGGAAGTGCGTTGGGCGTCATGCAATATTTATTCGACACAGGACCATGCCGCCGCTGCAATTGCGGCTGGTGGCACACCTGTTTTCGCCATCAAGGGCGAAACACTGGAAGAATACTGGACCTATACTGACCAGATTTTCCACTTCGAAGATGGCGCGAACCTGATTCTGGATGATGGCGGCGATGCCACGATGTATATCCTTCTGGGCGCGCGGGTCGAAGCGGGCGAAACCGACCTGATTGCAACCCCCACCAGCGAAGAAGAAGAATTCCTGTTCGCGCAAATCAAGAAACGCCTTGCAGCAAGCCCCGGATGGTTTGCCCGACAGCGCGACCTGATCAAGGGCGTGTCCGAAGAAACCACCACAGGCGTGCATCGCTTGTATGAATTGCACAAGAAAGGGCAGCTTCCCTTCCCTGCAATCAACGTTAACGACAGCGTGACCAAATCGAAATTCGACAACAAATACGGCTGCAAGGAATCGCTGGTGGACGGCATTCGCCGCGCCACCGATACGATGATGGCCGGTAAGGTTGCCGTGGTGTGCGGGTATGGCGATGTGGGCAAAGGGTCCGCAGCCAGCCTTCAGGGGGCAGGTGCGCGGGTGAAAGTCACCGAAGTCGACCCGATTTGCGCGTTGCAGGCCGCAATGGACGGGTTCGAGGTGGTGTTGCTGGAAGACGTGGTGAAAACCGCCGATATTTTCATCACCACCACCGGCAACAAGGACGTCATTCGCCTTGAGCATATGCGCGAGATGAAGGATATGGCGATTGTCGGCAATATTGGCCATTTTGACAATGAAATTCAGGTGGCCGCGCTGAAAAACCACAAATGGACCAATATCAAGGATCAGGTGGACATGATCGAAATGCCGTCAGGCAATCGCATGATCCTGCTGTCGCAAGGCCGCTTGCTGAACCTTGGCAATGCCACTGGCCACCCCAGTTTTGTCATGTCCGCAAGTTTCACCAATCAGGTTCTGGCCCAGATTGAATTGTGGACCAATGGCAGCGCCTATGTGCCGGGGGTGTTTATCCTGCCAAAAGCGCTGGACGAAAAAGTGGCGCGGCTGCATCTGGACCGGATCGGTGTCAAACTGACCGAACTGCGCCCCGATCAGGCCAGCTATATCGGGGTGGCGGTCGAAGGACCGTTCAAGCCGGAACACTACCGCTATTGATACGGAAAAGGGGGGCAGATGCCCCCCTTTGTTGTTTGCAGCCCTACGCTGCGCTACGGGCGGATTTGAGTATTTTTGGCAAGATGAAACCCCTACACGCCGTCACTGGGAGGATTTGGGGGGAATTACGCCCAGATGGCGTGTCCCGCGTGATGCTGCCAATGTAATTTGATGTTGGCGTTCACGGAACGCTGCGCGCCGTTTGGGGGTAAATTCATCCACGCAATGGTGGCATTGCACCCCGTCTTCATATTCTTGCCTGCGGGTATCTTCGGGCCAAAGTGGCCGGCGGCAGGCGTGACACATGACATGCGGGCCAGGTTTCAGGCCATGTTCGACAGACACGCGCTGATCAAACACGAAACATGCGCCCTGCCACATACTTTGATCTGCTGGCACATCTTCCAGATATTTCAGAATGCCGCCCTTGAGATGGTAGACATCGCTTACCCCCTGCTGAAGCAGGAAGTTCGTTGATTTTTCGCAGCGGATACCGCCAGTGCAGAACATGGCGATGCGCTTGTTGTGAAAGCGGTCGCTGTTTTCTGCCCACCATTTGGGGAAGTCGCGGAAAGATTTTGTGCCGGGGTCAATCGCGCCGTCGAATGTGCCGATGGCCACTTCGTAATCATTGCGGGTGTCAATGACAACCACATCGGGGGCGCTGATCAACGCGTTCCAGTCCTGCGCGGCGACATAATGGCCGGTGCCTGCACGGGGGTCGACATCGGGCTGGCCCATGGTGACGATTTCGCGTTTCAGGCGCACTTTCATCCGGCCGAAGGGCATGGTTTCTGCCGGGCTTTCCTTCCAGTCCAGTTCCGCGCAGCCGGGCAAGGCGCGAATATGCGCCAATAGCGCATCTATGCCAGCGCGGGTGCCTGCGATGGTCCCGTTTATCCCTTCACGGGCCAGAAGAAGCGACCCTTTGACGCCGTGACCGTTGGCCAGGGCCAGAAGCGGGCCGCGAAGGGCGGCCGGGTCATCGAATCGGGTGAAGTGGTAGAGTGCTGCGACTGTCAACATGATATGCATTTACTGCCGGGCGTGGCGCTGTGCAAGCCTGTGGGATTGACGCAGCGCCATTGTGTGCGTAGCCATTGCCCACCCACACAGGAGGGCGGAACATGACCCATGCGCTGATCGTGATCGATATGCAAAACGACTTCTGCCCCGGCGGCGCGCTGGCTGTAGCGGATGGCGACGCGATTGTGGCGGGAATTAACGCGGAAATGGCGCGGGCTGGTGCGGTTATCCTGACGCAGGATTGGCACCCTGCGGGCCATTCTTCCTTTGCGAGCCAGCATCAGGGCCGCGCCCCGCTGGAAACAGTGCTTTTACCCTACGGGGCGCAGGTGCTGTGGCCGGACCATTGCGTGCAAGCAACCATGGGCGCGCAATTCCATCCGGACCTGAACACAGAGCGCGCCGATATGATCCTGCGCAAGGGGTTCCGGCCCGATATTGACAGCTATTCCGCCTTCTTTGAGAATGACCAGACCACACCAACGGGGCTGGACGGGTATTTGCGCACGCGCGGAATTACTGATCTGGATTTTGTTGGACTGGCAACAGATTTCTGCGTGGCGTGGTCGGCGCTGGACGCGGCGCGACTGGGCTACAGGGTGCGGGTTCTGACGGAACTTTGCCGCGGAATAGATGTCAACGGGTCCATGGCGCGCACCTATGAGGATTTGCGCGCTGCTGGTGTGGCGTTGGTGTAGCGATGGATATTGCCACCCGCGTATATAACCACCGCTGGAAGATGGACCCGATTGTGCGGTCGCTGATTGACACGGATTTCTATAAACTGCTGATGTGCCAGTCGGTTTTTACCAACCATCCGCATACGCAAGTGACCTTTAGCCTGATCAACCGTGCCACACATATTCCCATGGCGCAGTTGATTGATGAAGGCGAATTGCGCGAGCAACTGGACCATATTCGCACGCTTGGCCTGTCGCGCGGGGAATCGACGTTTTTGCGCGGCAATATGTTCTATGGCAAACGCCAGATGTTCCGCCCCGATTTTATGGAATGGTTCGAAGGGTTCCGGCTGCCGCCCTATCATCTGGAACGGGTGGGCGATCAGTATGAACTGACATTCGAGGGGACATGGTCCGAAGTCATGCTGTGGGAGATTCCCGCGCTTGCCGTGCTTATGGAATTGCGGTCGCGCGCTGTTCTGGGGCGCATGAAGCGGTTTGAACTGCAAGTCCTGTATGCGCGCGCAATGACCCACCTTTGGGAAAAAATCACGCGTCTGCAACAGATTGACGGGTTACGGATTGCCGATTTCGGAACCCGCAGGCGGCATTCATTCTTGTGGCAGGACTGGTGCGTGCAAGCCATGATGGAAGGATTGGGCGCGCGGTTTACCGGGACGTCGAACTGCCTGATTGCCATGCGCCGAGAGGTGGAGGCCATTGGCACAAACGCCCATGAACTGCCCATGGTTTATGCCGCGCTTGCGCCCGATGATGAGGCACTTGCGCGCGCCCCCTATCAGGTGCTTGCCGATTGGCAGGCAGAGCATTCGGGCAATTTGCGGATTATTCTGCCTGACACATATGGCACAGCCGGTTTTCTGGATAATGCGCCAGACTGGCTGTCAGACTGGACAGGTATTCGCATTGATTCGGGTGATCCGGTGAAAAATGCGGAAACTGCCATTCGCTGGTGGCAGGATCGCGGGCAGGACCCGCGCGAGAAACTAATCATCTTTTCAGACGGGCTGGACGTCGGCGTTATTGAAGACTTGCACACCATGTTTGCGGGACGGGTCAAGGTCAGTTTCGGGTGGGGCACATTGCTGACAAACGACTTTCGCGGGCTGGCCAAAGATGACGGACTGGCGCCTTTCAGTCTTGTTTGCAAGGCGGCGGCGGCAAATGGGCGGCCGACAGTCAAGCTGTCTGACAACCCCAACAAGGCAATGGGGCCAGCAAGTGAAATAGCCCGCTACAAGCGTGTATTCGGCATGGGCCATCAGGACGCACAACCCGTAGTTGTTTGACCTTCAGTAACCGTAACAGCAAAATTCAGCGCAGGTGGCGCTATGTCACGCCGATTTTTGGTGACAGAGGGCGCAAGCTGTGGTGCACTATCCTTGTTGTCATCAGAGAAGGAGGAATTTCAATGTCATTGGGTTCACATATTGCAGAACTCCGCCGGAAACACGAACACCTCTCTGAAAAGGTAGAAACAGCCCAGCGAAGCCCAGGTATTGATGATCTGGAAGTGGCCGCGCTGAAGAAGCAGAAATTGCGGCTGAAAGAAGAAATCGAGCGTCTGTCGCACGCATAAACGCGTCTGCCCTTAAAGTGAAACGGCCCGCGCGTTGCGGGCCGTTTTGTGTTTCAACAAACCCTACAAAAAGGTCAGACGAAAAACTGCGCACCATTCGCGCTGATGGTTGACCCGTTGATGAAACCCGCATCATCGGCCACCAGAAAGGCCACGCAGCGCGCAATTTCTTCAGGTTCGCCAAGCCGGCCTGTTGGAATCTGGCCAATAATGGCTTCGCGCACCTTTTCTGGCACCGCCATGACCATTTCAGTGGCAATATAGCCGGGGCAAACCGCGTTCGCCGTAATCCCGAAGCGCGCCCCTTCCTGGGCAAGGCTTTTTACGATGCCCAGATCACCGGCCTTGGTGGCGGCATAGTTTACCTGGCCAAACTGCCCTTTTTGCCCGTTGATGGACGAAATCACGACAATACGCCCGAATTTGCGTTCGCGCATGCCGGGCCAGACCGGGTGAATGGTGTTGAACACCCCTGTCAGGTTGGTGTCGATCACTTCGCGCCATTGTTCGGGTGTCATTTTGTGAAACGGGGCGTCGCGGGTAATACCAGCATTGGCCACAACAATGTCAATCGGGCCAAGGTCGGCTTCAACCTGTGCGATGCCCGCCTTGGACGCGTCATAGTCGGCAGCATTCCATTTATATGTCTTAATGCCGGTTTCTTCGGTGAATGCGGCGGCGGCGGTATCATTACCCGCATAAGTTGCAGCGACACTGCAACCCTGCGCCTTCAACGCCTGTGAAATAGCCGCGCCAATACCGCGCGATCCGCCGGTTACCAATGCCACTCGTGCCATGTTTTCCCCCTCTGTCAGGAATTATGCTTAGAAACAATTGCTACATAAGAACCGAAGGTTGCGCAAGAATGTTGCGCAACCTTTTGCGGTTTAGCGTTCCAGACACATGGCGACGCCCATGCCACCGCCGATGCACAATGTCGCCAAGCCCTTTTTCGCGTCACGGCGCTGCATTTCGAACAACAGTGTGTTCAGAATACGACAGCCTGACGCCCCAATCGGGTGACCAATGGCGATAGCGCCGCCATTCACGTTGACCTTGTCAATATCCCAGCCCATTTCCTTATTCACTGCGCAGGCCTGCGCAGCGAAGGCTTCGTTGGCTTCAATCAGGTCCAGATCTTCGGGTTTCCAGCCTGCCTTGGCCAGCGCCTTGCGGCTGGCATAGATTGGGCCAACGCCCATAACCGACGGGTCAAGCCCGGCAGTGGCATAGCTGGCAATGCGCGCAAGCGGCGTCAGGCCGCGCTTTTCGGCGTCTTCCGCACTCATCAGCATGACGGCTGCAGCCCCGTCATTCAGGCCCGACGCATTTGCCGCCGTAACAGACCCGTCCTTGGTAAACGCGGGACGCAGTTTCTGCATGGCGTCCATTGTGGCCCCGTGGCGGATATATTCGTCCTGATCCACGACAATATCACCCTTGCGGGTTTTCACTGTAAAGGCCGCAATCTCATCCGCGAATTTGCCAGCTTTTTGCGCGGCTTCCGCCTTGTTCTGGCTGGCCACAGCGAAAATATCTTGCTGTTCGCGGGAAATCTGCCATTTTTCGGCTACGTTTTCAGCAGTCTGGCCCATGTGATAGCCATTGAAAGCATCCCAAAGCCCGTCCCGAATCATGGAGTCGATCATTTTCATGTCGCCCATTTTTTGCCCTGCGCGCAAATGTGCGACATGGGGGCTAAGGGTCATGTTCTCCTGACCACCCGCCAGCACAATGGCCGCATCCCCCAGCTGGATATGCTGCGCGCCCAGCGCCACAGCCCGCAAGCCCGACCCGCACACCTGATTGATGCTCCAGGCCGCGGCTTCGATTGGCAGGCCCGCGTTCACATGCGCTTGCCGCGCAGGGTTCTGGCCCTGACCGGCTGTCAGCACCTGCCCCAAAATGGTTTCGGACACTTCCGCCTTGTCGATGCCCGCGCGCGCGACAACTGCATCCAGAACAGCGGCCCCCAGATCATGTGCAGGCGTATTGGCAAATGCCCCGCCAAAAGACCCGACAGCCGTGCGGGCGGCAGAAACGATAACAACATTGGTCATGGAGACTCCTCTCTCGATCCTCAAGACACCTGATGCAAAGGGCAGAATTGCCGTCACATGCCAGTCAGGGACGCATCGTTTTTAACATGCTCCGGCGTCAAGGCAATGAAACTTCCCACAATGCTGGCGCAATCAAACGCCCCGCGGGGGGAATTAGCGGTGCAAGGGCGCATTGCACACTGGTTTGTCGCGTGGAAACCAACAGTTTGTTTCCATGATTCGCCTCTCTGCCCATGGACAGATGTGTTAATTTTAAGCTAAAACGCAGACGGAGGTTCATATTGGACAAACGAAACGCAAAATATCATCTGGGCCAGATCGTGCGCCATCGAAAGCACCCGTTTCGCGGCGTGATTTTTGATGTGGATCCCGCATTTTCCAATACGGAAGAATGGTATGATGCCATTCCCGAAGATAGCCGCCCACGCAAGGACCAACCCTTCTACCATTTGCTGGCAGAAAACGACGAGAGTTTTTATGTCGCCTATGTGTCCGAACAAAACCTTGTTCTGGACGATTCCGGCCAGCCCTTGGAGCACCCCGATTTACATGAATTGTTCGGGGACTTCCGCGAAGGAAGCTATCCACTACAGATTCACATGAACTAGAGCCGGGACAGAAGACCCGGCCACCTTGGCGTTGCGCATTTCCCCTATGCCAAGATTACCGGAATATCACACTGGGGGCAGTTCGGTTGTGATTGCACCATCGGCAACAGGTGCCAACGGGGTGCCAGGGACGAAAAACCCCAGGATATTTTCAGACATCTTGCGCGAATACTGCAGGTCTCGCGTCAATTCCTTGATCAGAAACCAGCCATATCCGCCTTCGCAAAGCGCGTCGGGGTCAGGCGGCATGTCGTCCTGGGCCAGGGGGTTGAATTCAACGCCATGATCCCTGACCAGACATTCCACACCATCCCCAACCAGTGACAGGTGCAAAGTTATTTTCCCGTGATCATGTCCGTATGCATGGCGGGCGATATTGCTGCAAACTTCTGCAAGCACCAATGCAAGATCGTCATGCAATTGCGGGTGTGTTGCGTTTTCTTTCAGGAATACGTCAACCGCCTCAAGGACTTCCCTGATTTTTAGAAGACTGCTTTCGGTTTCAATCACAAGCTTCATGTTGTTGTCCATTTTCAGCCACTACAGATGTCCATGCCCCTGCGCGGCGTTACCCTGTCCGGTAGGACCCTGTTATTCCGCAGCAGAAAGCCCGTTCACGTCAGGAAGGCTGTCATGAATACGGAACACCGTGTCCATTCTGGTCAGGCGAAATACCTTCATGACGCCGGGACTTGGCGCAGCAAGTTCCAGCGGGCGTTCCGGCCCCAGCAGTTTCATGGCGCCAACGATTGCGCCCAGTCCGCTACTGTCCATGAATTCAACATTTGACAGTCCCAGAATAACGGGGCTTCCGGGGTGTGCTGTTGCACTTCTGATCGCATCCTTGAAGGCCAGCGCGACCGCCGCATCAAGGCGCGTTTCCAGAACATCGATAACCAACGCCCCCGCTGATTGCCCAATTGAAAATTGCATGTGACGTGCTTCCTTTTCATTGCCTATCGCAAGATTAGGCGGCAAAGATTACCAAGAAGTTGTCAAAGACCGGAATAGGCAGGGGGCAAGCACGATGAGCAAGGTGGCAATTCTGGGTGCGGCACGCACTGCAATGGGCGGCCTGCAAGGCGTGTTTGCGCAGGTTCCGGCCGCAAAGCTTGGCGGGGCGGCAATTTCGGGCGCATTGCGCGATGCGGGCCTGCAAGATGGCGCAGCCGTGCAGGAACTGCTTATGGGCTGCGTATTGCCCGCAGGACAAGGGCAGGCGCCCGCGCGCCAAGCGGGGTTTGCCGCAGGTCTGGGGCAGGATGTGCCCGCAACCACCCTGAACAAAATGTGCGGTTCCGGCATGAAGGCGGCGATGGTTGCGCATGACCAGATCGCGCTGGGGCAGGCGGGTGTCATTCTGGCCGGCGGCATGGAAAGCATGAGCCTTGCGCCCTATCTGTTGCCGAAAATGCGCGCTGGCGCGCGGCTGGGCCATGGGCAGGTGCTGGACCATATGTTCCTTGACGGACTGGAAGATGCCTATGAGACAGGCCGCCTGATGGGAAGTTTCGCAGAGGATTGCGCCGCACATTTCGGGTTCAACCGTGAGGATCAGGACAGATACGCACTGGAATCGCTGTCAAACGCGCTAAGCGCCATGGAAAACGGGGCTTTCGAGCGTGAAATCGCGCCTGTTACCGTGACATCACGCGACGGGGACAAGGTGGTGCTGGACGATGAACAACCAAGATCCGCGCGCCCCGACAAGATACCCCTTCTTAAACCGGCTTTCCGCAAGGGCGGCACTGTAACAGCGGCCAATTCATCCAGCATATCGGATGGCGCTGCGGCGCTGGCGCTTGCATCCTCCACCACCGCCAAGGCATTGGGCCTGCCGCCGCGCGGCTGGATTTGCGGCCATGCCAGCCACGCACAGGCCCCCGGCTGGTTTACCACAGCCCCCGTGCCCGCCGCACGCAAGCTGTTGGACCAACTGGGTTGGCAAGTGTCCGATGTCGACCTGTGGGAGGTGAATGAGGCCTTTGCCGTGGTGCCCATGGCCTTCATGCGCGAAATGGGACTGCCGCGCGATGTGGTGAATGTGAATGGCGGGGCCTGCGCGCTGGGACACCCGATCGGCGCGTCAGGCGCGCGAATTATAGTGACGCTGTTGAACGCGCTGGAACGCCACGGTTTGAAACGCGGAATTGCGGCAATCTGCATTGGTGGTGGCGAGGGGACGGCAATTGCCATTGAACGCGGTTAAGCAGGCAAAGGGGGGCGCCCTTGCCCCCCATCGAGGGGGGACGCGGGCGCGAAGCACTGGGCTATGCCCATGCTTCTGCACATTGGAAAGGTTCGATAATGCTTGATTACGCGGCACTTTCGCAACGCATAGCTGCGCTGACCGAAGGCGAAACCGACATGGTCGCACTGATGGCGACCCTTGCTTGTGAAGTGCACCACAGTGACGCACGGTTCAACTGGACCGGGTTTTACCGTGTCACTGCACCCGAGATGCTGAAAATCGGCCCGTATCAGGGCGGGCATGGCTGTCTGGTCATCCCGTTTTCGCGTGGCGTATGCGGCGCCTGCGCACGCAGTGGTCAGGCGCAGCTTGTCGCGGATGTTCACGCTTTCGCGGACCACATTGCCTGTTCCAGCAGCACCTTGTCCGAACTGGTGCTGCCAGTGCGTAACCGCGACGGCCAGCTTATTGCCGTGTTCGACATTGACAGCGACCTGGCTGATGCCTTCACCGCGACAGACAGGGATGAATTGCAAGCCATTCTGGACCGGACATTCGCAAAGGACCTGACATGACACATCTTTGGGTCCGCGCAGAACAGCGCCCGCAAGAAGACCGCGTAGGCATTACCGCAGACGGTGTTGCCGCGCTGGTTGCACAGGGGTTTCGCGTCACCATCGAGGACAGCCCCTGCCGCGCCTTGCCGCTTGCGCCCTATCTGACCGCAGGCGCTGACCCTGCCCCGTTCGGCAGCTGGCCTGATGCGCCGCGCGATGCCATCATCTTCGGGCTAAAAGAACTGCCGGAAGATAACAGCCCCCTGCGCCATTGTCACATCATGTTCGGGCACGCCTTCAAGGGCCAGCCTGCCGGCCAGCGCCTGCTGGCGCGGTTCAAGGCAGGCGGGGGGGTGCTGTATGATCTGGAATATCTGACCAATGATCAGGGCCGCCGTGTCGCGGCATTTGGCTATTGGGCGGGCTATGCGGGGGCGGCTGTGTCGCTGCTGGCCTATGCTGCGCAGGCGCGCGGGCGAATTTGCGCGGCGGTTGCGCGTTTCGACGACCGGCACGCCATGGCACATGCGGTCACAGACGCGCTGGCAGGGATGGAACCACCACGCGTTTTGATCATCGGCGCATTGGGGCGCGTGGGCACGGGTGCGGGTGATCTGTGCGCCGCCGCAGGGGCCAGTATCACACGCTGGGACGTGGCAGAAACCGCGCATGGCGGCCCGTTTCCGGAAGTTCTGGACCATGGCATATTCCTGAACTGCATCCTGGCCAGCCCGCAGACGCCGGTTTTCGTGCCTGCGGATGCACGCAACGCCCCGCGTAAACTGCGCGTCATTGGCGATATTGCCTGCGACCCCACATCGGAATTTTCACCCGTGAAGGTGTATGACCGCGCCACGGACTGGACCGCGCCGGTGGTGCGGGTGGCAACTGATCCCGTTCTGGACGTGATGGCGATTGACAACTTGCCATCGCTGCTGCCGATCGAGTCCTCGCAAGATTTCGCCGCGCAACTGCTGCCGCATTTGCTGGCGCTGGATGACCTTAGCGCGGGGGTATGGGGTCGGGCACGGGCGGTGTTTGACCAGCATTGCGCATAACCACGCGCGACCGCTGCACCGCCAGAATACCAGCCATGATGACCACGACGCCAAGCAGGTCAAACAGGCCCAGCGCCTCGGACAGCAAGAAGGCCGCAACAGCCACCCCGAAAAACGGGTTCAGGAAGTGATAGGTTGCGGCGCGAACCGCGCCAATGCGCGCCACCAGCAAGAACCACACCCATGTCGCGGCCAGACCGGGCACCAGCACCGTGTAAGTGAACGCCCCCACCAGTTGCCATGTCCAGTTCACCTCGAAACTTTCGAACGCCAGCGCGGGGCCAATCAGGATCGCGGACCCCACCAGCATTTGCAGCCCCACGATCATCAGCAAATTGCCACCACTGGCCGACGCCCCGCGCACCGACAGGGTTGCAACCGTCAGCGCGACCACGCCCGCCACGCATAATAGCAACCCAAACAGGTCAACCCCGCCAGACAGGCGCGCACCCATGATGATGGCCACACCGGCAAACCCGGCAAACAACCCCCCCACCGCCAGCGGGCGCAAACGCTCCCCCAAGACCAGCCAACTTGCCAGCGCTACCAATAGCGGCATGGTGGACGCAATGATGGCGGCAAGCGAAGCTTCAATCGTTTGCATGGCAATGAAATTCAGGCCCAGATACAGCGCATTCTGCGACAGCCCGAAGATGAATGTCGCACGCCATTGCGCGGGCGTCAGGTGCCAGCTTTGGCCCAGTGCGCGCGCGATGGCTATGCCAATCAGCCCCGATATCAGGAACCGCAGCGACAGCGCAAGCATGGGCGGCGCATCCGCCACAATCATGCGCGCCGATGTAAACGCCGAAGACCACATGAACGCAAAGGCAAGGCCCATAAGTAACGCGCGAATATCCAAACCTGCCCCCTGCGTTGCACATGTGAAGCGATACCGCCTTTGTGCGGGCAATGCCAGCGCTGGAATGCCCGCCCCGCCAGACGGCAAGGCCCATGCCTATTTCGGGGGCAGGCGGGTCGCGCCATCCAGCCGGATGGTGGTGCCGTTCAAATACGGGTTTTCAATGATTTGCTCCACCATCAGCGCATATTCGGCTGGGTCGCCCAACCGCGCGGGGAACGGAATGTTTGCTGTAATGGCAGCAGTGGTTTCGTCAGGCAGGCTTTCCATCATGGGTGTGCGGAACAGACCCGGCGCAATGGCCATGCAGCGAATACCCGCGCGCGCGAAATCCCGCGCCGCTGGCAAGCATAGCGCGGCAATGCCGCCCTTGGACGCAGCATAGGCCGCTTGCCCCACTTGCCCGTCCTGCCATGCCGCCGAGGATGTGTTGATCACCACACCCCGTTCGCCCCCGTCCAGCGGGTCCAGCGCCTGCATGACCGCCGCACCATGCGCCATGACGTTGAACGACCCAATCAGGTTCACGCGGATCACGCGTTCAAACAGGTCCGTTGACGGGGTGCCATCGCGGTTGACCACGCGCGCGGCCAGACCAATGCCCGCACAATTCACAACCGCGCGCAACTGCCCGCGCCCGTCCTGCACGGCCTGCGCAACGGCTTTGCCCACTTGCGCGGCATCGGACACATCCACTTGATAGGCGCGGCCCCCGATTTCTGCCGCAACAGCCCCCCCGCGCGCCACATCGAAATCGAAAATCGCCACTTCCGCGCCTAGCGCGGCCAGATGGCGCGCTGTAGCCGCGCCCAAACCGCTGCCGCCACCTGTAACAATGGCCATATGTCCCTTGATCTGCATCAGCACCCCTCCTGCGTGAATAGCACAAGTTATGCCGTGCAGCGCCTGCACTGCCAAGCCCCGCTTGCCAGTTTGCGCGCCCTGTCCTATGTCAAACAAAAGCAAGAGGACTGCATGCCCCCACCCCGCGCCTGGCAAAGAATGCTGTCTGGCCGCAGGCTTGACCTGCTGGACCCGACACCTGTTGATATCGAGTTGGAAGACATCGCCCACGGCCTTGCCTTCGTGGCGCGCTGGAATGGCCAGACGCAGGGTGACTGGCCCTATTGCGTGGCCGAACATTCGCTGCTGGTCGAAGAAATCTTCACCCGCGCATCCGCCAAGCCCGAACCGCGCTGGCAACTGGCGGCATTACTGCATGACGCGCCTGAATACGTTATTGGCGACATGATCTCGCCGGTCAAGGCCGCTGTCGGGCCGGAATATGGCGCGCTGGATGACAGGTTGGCAGCGGCAATTCATATTCGTTTTGGCCTGCCTGCCAAATTGCCTACACATATAAAACGCCGCATCAAGGCCGCTGACAAACTGTCGGCATGGTTGGAAGCAACGCAGATAGCGGGGTTTTCCGTGACCGAGGCAAACCGCTTCTTCGGGCGCCCCGATCCGGACCTGGCCGCAACCCTGTCCCTGCATCTGCGCCCCCCGGCCGAAGCCCGATCCGCCTATGTTGCACGGTGTGAAACCTTGCTTGCCGCGCTATAACCCCAGCAGACCCGAAATAAGGACGCGCCATGACCGACCCGTTTGATACCCGAAAATCCGTTGCTGCGGCATGGTTCCGCGAATTGCGCGATCAGATCGTGACCGCTTTTGAGGCGGTTGAGGATACCCACATAACAGGCCCCCTGTCCGACCATCCAGCCGGGCGGTTTGAACTGCGCGAAACCAGCCGCAGCGGTCCAGACGGGCAGGACGCAGGCGGCGGCTTGATGAGTGTGATGCGCAATGGCCGTGTGTTTGAGAAAGTGGGCGTGAACGTGTCGCAGGTCTACGGGCACCTGGGCGATGCCGCGCAGCGGTCCCTGACAGCCCGCAAGGAAATTCCGGGACTGGAGGCAGACCCCCGTTTCTGGGCCAGCGGCATTTCCCTTGTGGCCCATATGCAAAACCCTCATGTCCCCGCTGTGCACATGAATACGCGCATGTTCTGGACACCGGGGGGCTGGTGGTTTGGCGGCGGGTCCGACCTGAATCCCTGCATCGAATATGCTGATGACACCGCTGATTTTCACAACACCCTGAAAGGGTATTGTGACCCGCACGGGGCAGACCTTTATCCGCGTTTCAAGGAATGGGCGGATGACTATTTCTTCATCCCGCACCGCAAACGCGCGCGGGGCGTGGGCGGCATTTTCTATGATGATCATTGCACAGGGGACTGGGACGCGGATTTTGCCTTCACGCAGGATGTGGGGCGCGCGTTTTTGCCCGCCTTTCTGGCGCAGGTGGAACGCCGCAGAAATATGGAATGGACAAATGCCGACAAGGAAACGCAGCTTATCCATCGCGGGCTGTATGCGGAATATAACCTTGTCTATGACCGGGGCACGAAATTCGGGCTGCAAACGGGCCATGACCCGGACGCGGTGCTGATGTCACTGCCGCCCTTCGCGCGCTGGGTGTGATAGCTAGGTAGGAAACGCGCCGCAAAATGATTGGTTCTGGCCTGAAGCAGTCACCCAAGGCGCGGAGCAAAGGCCGCAGGCCGCCGCGCCATCGGCGGGCCATCCCGCGGCCTGCCGATGACCCGAAGGCGCGCCAAGCGATTGATGTCATGAGTGTGCCGCCGGGATAAACTGCATTCCTAATATGTGGGATCGGCAGACCCCGGCCTGCCGATAGTGCGGGCTTCAGCCAACTGTAAAAGTCAGCTTCAGGCCATCACCCCCCATATTTCCGCCAGATCGCCCCATCCCCCATAGCCTGCACAAAAGCTGCATGCGCGGCGCGCTCATCCTCGCTCAGGCGCGGGGGCAGGGGGCTTGGACGTTTGGGCAGCGGCTGGCGGGACTGGTTGGCGCTGGCACTGCCGGATGATGAACTTAGCCCGAAATCCGGCTGTTGCCCGCCCAGTAGTTCCAGATACACTTCGGCCAGAATTTCACTGTCCAACAGCGCGCCGTGCAGGGTGCGCGATGAATTGTCGATGGCAAAGCGGCGGCACAACGCATCCAATGACGCGGGCGAGCCGGGAAACTTCTTGCGCGCCAAAGTCAGCGTATCAAACGCGCGGTCATTGGGCAGGGGCGGCAGGTTCAGCCAACCCAGTTCGGCATTGATAAACCGCATGTCAAAACTGGCATTATGGATCACCAACCGGTCATCCCCGATAAAAGCCAGAAAATCCTGCACAATATGCTTGAACACGGGCTTATCGCGCAGAAACTCATCCCCCAGCCCATGCACGTCAAACGCTTCCTTGGGCATGGGGCGTTCTGGGTTGATATATTGGTGATAGGTGCGCCCCGTGGGCATCAGATTGACCAGTTCAACCACACCGATTTCGACAATCCGGTGCCCTTCGCTGGGTTCAAACCCTGTGGTTTCAGTATCCATGACCAGTTCACGCATCACTTGCCCCCAGTTTTGCAATCACATCGCGCACAGCAGCGCGGGCGCTGTCCATATCAACCGTTTCAATAATGAAATCCGCGCGCGCGCGTTTTTCCGCATCCGGCATCTGGCGCGACCGTATCATGTCGAACTGTTCCACTGTCATACCATCACGCGCCAGCACGCGGGCGCGTTGCACATCTGGCGGGGCAGTGACAACCAGCACCCCGTCAACGGCACTGCCCCCTTCCAACAGCAGCGGCACATCCAGCACCACCAAAGGGGCATCCGCACGCGCCGCGATAAACGCGGCCCTGTCAGCGGCGACCAGCGGGTGCACCACGCCTTCCAATCGCTGCAAGGCGGTGCTGTCCTGCGCAATCCAGCGCTTTAACTGGGCGCGGTCAATCGCGCCATCCACCACTGCCTGGGGGCATAGCGCGCCCACTGGCGCCACCGCTGCGCCGCCCCGTGCATAGAGTGCATGCACTGCCGCGTCTGCGTCCCACACTGGCACGCCTTCGTCACGGAACATTTGTGCAGTGGTCGATTTTCCCATCCCGATGGACCCGGTCAGGCCCAGAACATAAGGCGTCATTGGCCCAGCACCAGCCTGCGCAAACCTTCGGTCACGTCCGGCCTGTGCCCAAACCAGCGTTCAAACCCCGGCACGGCCTGATGCAACAACATCCCCAACCCGTCAACAACGGGGTTTCCACGGGCCTGCGCTTGTTCCAACAGGCCGGTCATCAGCGGCGTATAGACAATATCGGTGACCAGCGCATCCTGTGCCAACCCGTCAAGCGGCATGTCCAACGCAGGGTTTCCCACCATTCCCAACGACGATGTATTCACCAGCAGGCCCAGTTCTTCCAGCCCCTGCACGCGGTCCGACCAATCCTGCACAACCACTTGCGCGCCAAATTCGCGCGCCAGCCCCTCCGCGCGTGCCCTTGTGCGATTGGTCAGCCGCAATTCTGGCACCCCCGCATCCAGCAACGCCACAATGATGGCCCGCGCCGCGCCGCCAGCCCCCAGCACCTGCGCCGGCGCCCGTTCCGCAACCCAGTCCGGGGCGGATTGACGCAAATTCGCCAAAAACCCGTAACCGTCAGTATTATCCGCGTGAATGCGCCCGTCCGGCCCAAATGTCAGGGTATTTGCGGCCCCGATCCGCGCAGCAACAGGCGACACGTCATCTGCCAGCGCAAGCACCTGCTCCTTGTGGGGAATAGTCACATTCGCCCCCACAAACCCCATATGCGGCATGGCACGCAATACAGCTTCCAAGCTGCCGGATTCTACATGCAGGGGCACATAATGCCCACGCAGCCCATATTCCTGCAGCCATGACCCATGCACCAGCGGGGATTTGCTGTGCCCGACCGGACTGCCAATAACGCCCGCCAATGGTATCTTGCTCATCCCTCAATCACTCCGCGCAAGGACAGGTAGTTCAGCACTTCCAGCAGGGGCAGACCAAGTATAGTGAAATAATCACCCTGAACCTGCGCAAATAGCCGCACACCTTCTTCTTCCAGTTTATACGCGCCCACGGATTCGGATATACCGGGCCAGTTGCGCGTCACATAGCTGTCCAGAAAGCTGTCGGAAAACTGCCGCATCGTCAACCGCGCGACGCCCACATGCCGCCAGACAGGCCCCCCCCCTTGATAGATTACCGCAGCGGACAAAAGCTGATGGGTCTGGCCGCGCAATTGCTGTAACTGGGCATGCGCTTCCTCGGGGGTTTGTGGCTTTTGCAGACACGCGCCCTTGATCGACAAGACCTGGTCACAGCCCAACACCCAAGCTTCCGGCCAGCGCGCAGCAACTTTTCGCGCCTTGCTTTCTGCCAATGCATCCGCAATGTCGCGCGGGCTGGCACCATCCAGCATCAGGGCATCGGTGATCGCGGCTTCATCGACGCGGGCAGGGCGCACGTCCAGTGTCAGGCCTGCATTGCGCAGCATCTGCGCGCGTGTGCTGGAACCAGAGGCCAAAATAATGTTCATGTGGATAACCCTGTGTGAATCCCGCTGCCAAACCGCATAACAAGATCTGCGTAACCCCGTTCTGGCGGCTGTGCTGTCAGTTTACCCACTACCATGCAAGGCATCATTGGCAAAAGCCCACATGTGGAAATATGAAAACCAACGCTGTGGATAAGTATTTTCCGACTTTTACCCCTCGATGATATTCTGTTTTTGTTCTAAGTTAACCTTTTGTCTTAAAATGAATATTCTGTTTTCTGTCAGCGGATCGTCAGCGCACTGCCTGTGTATATAAGTGTGGATAACAATCTTATCCCCATATCAACAGGCCCTACTAACAACATCATTTCCTTTCTATATTTCTTAATTTATTAGTAGGCAGCAGATTGAAAGGCCCCGGCATGCTGTCTACCCTCTATCCTTGGATCAAAGCATTACATATTATGGCCGTCATCAGCTGGATGGCGGGCCTGTTTTATTTGCCACGTTTGTTCGTCTACCATGTTGAACGCGGTAACGATGCGCCGGGCATGGGCAGCGTGTTTGAAACCATGGAACTGAAGCTGCTGCGTGTTATCATGAATCCCGCCATGATTGTTGCGTGGCTTTCCGGGCTTACGCTGGCAACAATGCCTTGGGTGCTGGATATGGGCGCAGTCTGGCCTTACAGTAAATTCGCAGCGCTTCTGGGGATGACATGGTTTCATATGTGGTGCGCACGTCGGCGTCGCATTTTTGCGACGGGGGAAAATACCCTGACTGGCCGGAATTACCGCATGATGAATGAAGTGCCCACTGTGCTGATGGTGATTATCGTTCTGTCTGTTGTTGTGAAATTCTAGGCAGATTGACTCTTGCGTTAATTCGATGTATGGCGAAGTTGCTTTGCCGTCCGGCGATAGCGTTTCACGTGAAACACACCATACTTTTGCTGCCGCGTGCCCTTGTTCAAGGGTTGTGGGCAATCAGGATTTGCCATGTCTGACGTCATGACCCCCGATTCAGAATTTGACCTGGAAGAAGCAGGAAGCCTTAATCTGGCTGATCTGAAGGCGAAAAGCCCGGCAGAACTGCTGTCCATGGCGGAAGACCTGGAAATTGAAAACGCCCCGTCCATGCGTAAGGGCGAAATGATGTTTTCAATTCTGAAGGAACGCGCCGAAGAAGGCTGGACCATTTACGGCGATGGCGTCATTGAAGTGTTGCAAGATGGATTCGGTTTCCTGCGTTCCCCCGAAGCGAACTACCTGCCCGGTCCAGATGATATTTACGTTTCCCCGGAAATGATCCGCCAGTATTCGTTGCGCAGCGGTGACACGATTGAGGGGGAGATTCAGGCACCCGCCGAGAATGAGCGTTACTTTGCCATTACCAAAGTCACCCAGATCAATTTCGACAACCCCGACAAGGCCCGCCATAAGGTCCATTTTGACAACCTGACGCCGCTTTACCCCGATGAACGCCTGTGGATGGAAACCAGCGATCCCACCACCAAGGACCGTTCGGCCCGGATTATTGACATCGTGTCACCTTTGGGCAAGGGCCAGCGCGCATTGATCGTGGCCCCACCTCGCACAGGTAAAACCGTTCTGCTGCAAAACATCGCCCACAGCATCGAAAAAAATCATCCCGAATGTTACCTGATCGTTTTGTTGATTGATGAACGGCCGGAAGAAGTGACCGACATGCAGCGGTCGGTAAAGGGTGAGGTGATTGCTTCCACCTTTGATGAACCCGCGACGCGCCACGTTGCCGTGGCTGAAATGGTCATTGAGAAGGCCAAGCGCCTTGTTGAGCATAAGCGCGATGTGGTCATCTTGCTGGATTCGATCACGCGGCTTGGACGCGCGTTCAACACTGTCGTGCCCAGCTCTGGCAAGGTCTTGACAGGGGGGGTTGACGCGAACGCCCTGCAGCGCCCCAAGCGCTTCTTTGGGGCAGCGCGCAATATCGAAGAAGGTGGTTCGCTGACCATCATTGCCACCGCCCTGATTGATACAGGGTCGCGCATGGATGAAGTGATTTTTGAGGAATTCAAAGGCACCGGCAACAGTGAAATTGTGCTGGATCGCAAGGTTGCCGACAAGCGCGTTTTCCCTGCCATCGATATTCTGAAATCTGGCACAAGGAAAGAGGAACTGTTGGTCGAGAAAATTGACCTGCAAAAAACCTTTGTTTTGCGCCGTATTCTGAACCCGATGGGGACCACTGACGCGATTGAATTCCTGATATCGAAGTTGAAACAAACCAAGACCAACAGCGATTTCTTCGATTCAATGAACACATAGGGGGGCGGCAATGGATACGATTTTCGCGCTGGCCTCTGCCCGCGGAAAATCGGGCGTTGCTGTTATTCGTGTGTCCGGTCCGCGCGCCCATGATGTGGCGCGCGCTATCGCTGGCCGTGCGCCGCCGCTGCGGCAGGCCAGTTTGCGTAAATTATATGATGCCAATGGCGAATTGCTGGATCAGGGGTTGGTCATTTGCTTCGCGGCGGGTCACAGTTTCACTGGCGAAGATGTTGTGGAATTCATGGTTCATGGCAGTCTGGCAACAGTGACTGCCGTTGAAACCTGCCTTGCCGAAGATCACGGTCTGCGCATGGCAAAGCCTGGTGAATTTACCCGCAGGGCGCTTGAAAATGGCGTCATGGACCTGACCCAGGTAGAAGCGCTTGGTGACCTGCTGGAGGCCGAGACAGAAAGCCAGCGGCGGCAAGCCTTGCGCGTGCTGGACGGGGCAATCGGCAAGTTGGTGACGCAATGGCGCGGGCATTTGCTAAAGGCTGCCGCGCTGGTTGAAGCCAGCATTGATTTTGTGGAAGAAGATGTTGGAAACTGGGATGCCCAGATACTGACCGAACTGCAGGCTGTGCAAGAACAGCTTCAGTCCGAAATCGCAGGGCAGGGGGCGCGCGAACGTGTGCAAACTGGCTTTGAAATTGCGATTATCGGGTCTGTGAACGCTGGAAAATCGACATTGCTGAATGCGCTTGCGGGGCGCGATGCGGCCATCACCTCTGAGATTGCGGGCACAACCCGCGACGTTATCGAGCTGCGTATGGATATTGGCGGTTTCGCTGTGACGCTGCTGGACACCGCAGGATTGCGCGCCACGGATGAGCAGATAGAAGCTATTGGGATTGAACGCGGGCAAAAGCGCGCAAAAGCTGCCGACATGCGGCTTATATTATGTGATTCTCCGGGTGCACCACCACCGGTTGGTATTGCTCCGGGTGATATTGTCCTGTTCAGCAAGGCTGATCTTTACCCTTCGCAAGAGGGCGGCGTGTCTGGTATCACAGGTCAGGGGGTTGACGACCTTCTTGCCAGAATCAGGGTCGAACTGTCTGGCCGTGTCGCGCGCGATGGCGTCACCGTGCGGCGCAGGCATTTACAAGCGATGTTGTCTGCGCAATCGGCATTGACTGACGCGATTGATAAACTCTCAATGCGGGATTATATCGCAGAGTTACTGGCTGCAGATATTCGGCAGGCGATCAACGCGCTTGATTCTTTGATCGGCAAAATTGATGTCGAAGATCTGCTGGGGGATATTTTCAGTTCCTTCTGTATCGGCAAATAGGGGTGTTTCACGTGAAACAATATGATGTCATCGTTATTGGCGCGGGTCACGCCGGAACCGAAGCAGCGATGGCGGCGGCGCGTATGGGGGCGCGAACCGCACTTGTGACATTTCGCAAGGATGATCTGGGCGTTATGTCCTGTAATCCCGCGATTGGCGGCCTTGGAAAAGGCCACCTTGTCCGGGAAATTGACGCGCTTGATGGTATCATGGCGCGCGCCGGTGATTACGCTGCCATTCAATACAGGCTGTTGAACCGGTCCAAGGGGCCAGCTGTGCAGGGGCCGCGCGTTCAGGCAGACCGCAAGCGATATCGCGCCTTTGTCGGGCAAGAAGTTTTGGCCATGCCGGGACTGGATGTTATTGAAGCAGAAGTGACCGCGCTATTGATGCATGGTGGCGCGGTTACGGGTGCTACGCTGAATGGTGAAAGTGATGTGTACGCCAGATCGGTGGTTCTGACAACGGGCACGTTCCTTGGTGGAAAGGTGTTTATCGGTGATTTGACCTATCCGGCTGGTCGCATGGGCAATGCAGCGTCCAGTGTCCTTGCGCAACAATTGCGTGGTCTTGGCCTGCCTATGGGACGGTTGAAAACCGGAACCCCGCCGCGACTGGACGGGAAAACAATTGCATGGGACCAACTGGAATCGCAACCTGGTGATGATGCGCCTGAATTCCTGTCGTTTCAAACAACGCAGGTCATTGCACCGCAAATTTCATGCGCAATCACACACACAAACACACAAACGCATGATATTGTGCGTGAAAACCTGTCCCGTTCCGCCATGTATAGCGGCCAGATCGAAGGTGTGGGACCGCGTTATTGCCCATCAATAGAAGACAAGATCACCCGCTTTTCTGACAAGGCGTCGCATCAGGTTTTTCTGGAACCCGAAGGGTTGAACGACGATACGGTGTATCCCAACGGCATCTCCACATCGCTACCCGCCGAGGTTCAGGAAGCGTATGTCCGCACAATTCGGGGCTTGGAAAATGTGCGCCTCATTCAACCTGGCTATGCTATTGAGTATGATTATCTTGATCCGCGCGCGCTGAAGTCCAGCTTGCAGCTGAAGGAAACGCAAGGTTTCTACCTGGCCGGTCAAATCAATGGCACGACAGGGTATGAAGAAGCTGGCGCGCAGGGCTTGGTAGCCGGGCTGAACGCGGCATTGTATGCCCAAGGGCGCGACGCTGTCAGCTTTAGCAGGACGGATAGCTACATTGGCGTCATGATCGATGACCTTATTTTGCGCGGCGTTGCTGAACCTTACCGTATGTTCACATCGCGGGCGGAATACAGGCTGTCGTTGCGCGCTGACAATGCCGACCAACGTCTGACCCCTGTTGGGCTGCAACTTGGTTGTGTATCCGAGGGGCGCAGAGCGGCCTTCCTTGACAAGGTTGCGCGACTCGAGGATGCCCGCGATAAGATGCGCGCGGTGTCCTTCACCTCTCGTCAATTGAATGCGCAGGGACATAAGGTTAGTGAAGACGGAACAAAACGCGATGCGCTAACGCTGCTGGGTTTGTCGGGTTTTGACTTTGCTGCACTGGAAGTTTTGGCGCCAGAATTGGCGGATATTGACCCTGCAACCAAAGCTCAGCTGGAAAAAGAGATGGTCTATGACGCGTATCTACAACGTCAGGACGCGCAGATTCGGGCCATAAAAGCAGATGAAAACCGGCGCTTCCCGCAGGGTTTTGACTTTGGCAGCGTTAGTGGTTTGTCGAATGAACTGGTGGGGAAACTGGGGCGCGCGCGCCCTGAAACGCTGGCGCATGCTGCAAGAATTGAAGGCATGACGCCGGCGGCGTTGGTGCTGTTGTTGTCGCGCATTCAGCAGCATGAAAAGCGTATGTCGGCATGACAGGGGCAGTGGTTGCGGGTATTCCTGTTTCACGTGAAACACTGGACCGGCTGGATGGGTTTGTCCGCCTGCTTACGAAATGGAACAGCAAGATAAATCTTGTGGCGCCAGCGACAATTCCAAACCTTTGGCAGCGTCATATTGAGGATTCGGCGCAGGTTTTCGCGCTGGCGCCCAAAGATGCCCGGCATTGGGTTGATTTGGGGTCTGGCGGCGGCTTGCCGGGGGTGGTTTGCGCAATATTGGCCACGGAACATATGCCGGAATGTCGCTTTACGTTGGTTGAAAGCGACAAGCGCAAATCTGCATTTCTGATGGTTGCAGCGCGGGAATTGGCATTGCAAATTGATGTATTGCCCATCAGGGCAGAGGATGTGCCGGTGCAAAATGCCGAAATTGTTTCTGCCCGTGCATTGGCCCCGTTGCCCCAACTGTTGGCTTGGGTTGACCGCCACCTTGCTGATGGCGGAATAGCGCTTTTGCCAAAGGGCAAAACATGGGAAGAAGAACTTGCCACTGCCCGCGTGGACTGGATGTTTAAGCTTGTATCGCATATCAGTCAAACTGATCCGGCCGCACGCCTTCTAGCGATAAAGGAGCTTTCGCGTGTCTAAATCTGGAACCACCCGAATCATTGCGATTGCCAACCAGAAGGGCGGGGTAGGTAAGACGACGACGGCGATCAATCTTGCCGCCGCCTTGGCAGAGCAGGGCATGAAAACCCTTTTGATTGATCTGGACCCGCAGGGTAATGCATCCACCGGGTTGGGGGTTGAGCCCGGAGCGCGGAAATATACGACCTATGACCTGATTTTTGCGGAAGTTGCTGCTGGCAAAATCATCGTCCAGACTGAACAGGACGGTTTATGCCTTGTTCCGGCCACAACTGACCTGTCTTCAGCAGATATTGAATTGATGTCGCGCGCGCGTCGGTCACATTTGTTGCATGATGCGTTGCGCCAGCCAGATATTATTCACGAAGGCTTTGATTTCATTCTGATTGATTGCCCGCCATCGCTAAGTTTGTTGACGGTCAATGCGATGGTTGCGTCGCATTCGGTTCTGGTACCGTTGCAGGCCGAATTTTTCGCACTCGAAGGGCTGTCCCAGCTTATGCTGACGATCCGTGAATTGCGCGACACGGCCAATCCTCAGCTGCGCATTGAGGGCATTTTGCTGACGATGTATGACAAGCGGAACAATCTGGCGCAGCAGGTTGAGGAAGATGCGCGCGGCAATTTGGGCGATCTGGTGTTCAAGACCATTGTCCCGCGCAACGTCCGCATAAGCGAAGCCCCGTCCTATGCTGTGCCTGTTTTGCGTTACGATACGCAGTCAAAAGGGGCGCTGGCGTATCGACAGCTTGCGGTCGAATTGCTGGAAAAACATAACAAAACCCTGAAGGAAAGGGCAGTTTCATGAATGAACGCAGGCCAGAACGCCGCGGACTGGGGCGCGGATTATCCGCATTGATGGCCGATGTTGCCGCAACTGCGCAAAGTGAACCCGTGACCGAAGCGCGGGGCAGGGACCAGCTTATGCCGGTTGAAAACCTGATCCCCAACCCGGACCAGCCGCGCAGACATTTTGACGACACTGCCCTGGCTGAACTTGCGGCCTCGATCAAGGAAAAAGGGGTTATCCAGCCGCTGATCGTGCGGCCAAAGGGCGACAAGTTCGAAATTATCGCCGGGGAACGGCGCTGGCGGGCGGCACAGCGGGCGCAGGTTCATGAAGTTCCGGTAATCATTAGGGATTTTACCGACACAGAGGTGTTGGAAATTGCTATTATTGAAAACATCCAACGCGCTGACCTGAACCCAGTAGAAGAAGCGATGGGCTATCGCCAATTGATTGAGCGTTTCGGCCACACTCAGGAAAAACTGGCCGAAGCGATGGGCAAAAGCCGCTCCCATATTGCAAACCTGATGCGGCTGTTGAACTTGCCCGATGACGTGCAGGGCATGTTGCGTGACGGGCGGTTAAGTGCCGGTCATGCGCGGGCGCTTATCACCGCTGACCTGCCGTCCACGCTTGCGCGCAAGGTCGTCGCAGAGGGGTTAAGTGTGCGCCAGACTGAAGCATTGGTCAAAAAGCCGGACACCACCCCCGGCAAGAAGCCTGCTGCACGCAAGAATGACAAAGACGCTGATCTGATTGCCTTGCAGAACGATTTGTCTGCTGCGCTGAAATTGCCAGTCGACATAAGCTATGATGGCGGCGGCAAGGGGCATGTTGTGATCAAGTATCGTTCCATCGAGGAGATGGACCGCCTGTGCAAAATCTTGGGAAACCCTATTGTATAAGCAATTCGCGCAGCAGGGCGTTCAAAATCGGGCGCCCTGTTGGTGTTGCTGCAATTCGGTCAGCGGTTTGGCGCAGGAACCCGTCTGCAACCAGCGAATCGATGCGGTTTTGTGGTAAGTCGCATCCCGCAAGTTCTTGATACCGCTTAATATCCGTCCCTTCTGACAGGCGCAGGGACATCATCAGATATTCCAACGCCTGTTCATCACGCGGAATGGTTTGGCGCGCGTTTTCGCCGTGGCCTTTGGTGTTAACTTGCTCCAGCCATGTTTGCGGGTGCAGCGGCGTTTGTGTCGCAACGCGGGCAGTGCCGGTGCTTAGCCGCCCATGGGCGCCCGGCCCAATGCCCGCATAATCACCATAGCGCCAGTAAATCAGGTTATGCCGGGATTGCGCGCCGTCGCGGGCGTGGTTCGACACTTCATAGGCGGGCATATCATGCGTATCGCAGATTTCCTGCGTTATCATATACATATCGGCAGAAATGTCGTCATCCGGCAGGCCCTTCAGCCCGCCCTTGGCGTGGCGCGCGCCAAATGCGGTGCCGGGTTCGATGGTCAGCTGATAAAGCGACAGATGGTCGACCGCCATTGAGAGCGCCTGTGTCAGCTCATCGTGCCATTGCGCCAATGTCTGGAACTGCCGCGCATAGATCAGGTCAAAACTGACGCGGTTGAACGCAGCGCGGGCAATGTCAAACGCGGCGCGCCCCTCGGCCACGGAATGCAGGCGGCCAAGGCGCGCAAGATCCGTGTCATTCAGGGCTTGAATGCCCATGGAAATGCGGTTTACGCCCGCAGCCGCATAGGCGCGAAAACGGCCAGCCTCGACCGATGACGGGTTCGCTTCCAATGTCACCTCGAAATCATTGGCGATGGTCCAGCGGGTGCGGATGCGGTCCAGCAGGGCGGCCACAGTTTCGGGGTCCATCAGGCTGGGGGTGCCGCCGCCGAAGAAAACAGTGTTCAGCAGGCGGCCATCAGTTTCAGCGGCGATGCGGTCAATCTCTGACAGATAGGCCGCAGCCCAGGCGCGCTGGTCTATATGCGCAGCAACATGGCTGTTGAAATCGCAATAGGGGCATTTCGACTGGCAGAAGGGCCAATGAATATACAGGCCGAAGCCGCCATTCTGCCAGTCTTGCATGATTAGCCTTTCAGGGCGGTAACTTCGATTTCGACCAGCATTTCGGGCTTGATCAGACCAGCGATAACCATTGTGGCGGCGGGGCGAATGTCGCCCATCGCTTCGCCTAATGCGGGCAGCAAGGCGTCCAGCAATGCGGCATCGGTCAGGGTGTATTGCACGCGCACAATATCATCCATCGCAAAGCCGCCTTCGGCCAGCGCCTTGGCGATGGTGGCGAAACAATTGCGCGCTTGATCGGCCACGTTGTCGGGCATGGTCATGGTGGCATAATCATAGCCGGTCACACCGGAGACAAAACACCAATCCCCTTTGACCACCGCGCGGCTATAGCCCATGGTCTTTTCAAACGGGGACCCGGTAGAGATGCGTTTCACGTGAAACATCCTTTCAAAAGGGCGGCGATGGCTGCGCCGCGATGGGAAAGCGCGTTTTTTTCCTCGAACGTCATTTCCGCAAAGGTGCGGGATTTGCCGTCTGGTTGGAACATGGGGTCGTATCCGTGGCCGGTCTGGCCACGATAGGGCCAGACAAGCTGGCCATTCACAAAGCCTTCAAACACCTCATCATGGCCATCTGGCCAGGCCAGAACCAGCGTGCAACAAAACCGCGCCCGCCAGGGTTGGGGCGCGCCGCATTCCGCCAGCTTGGCGTGGGTTTTTTCCATCGCCATAATGAAATCGCGCCCATTCGGGGTTTCGGCCCAGTCGGCAGTGTAAACACCGGGGGCACCGTCCAGCGCCACAACTTCCAGCCCGGAATCATCCGCCAGCGCGGGCAGGCCAGTGGCTTGCGCGGCGGCATGTGCCTTGATCCGCGCGTTGCCGATAAAACTGGTTTCCGTCTCCGCAGGTTCGGGCAGGTCGTGTTCTGCGGCGGATGTTACCGAAATACCCAACGGCCCCATGATCTGGCGAAATTCCTCCAGCTTGCCAGCGTTATGGGTTGCCACCAGCAAGGTGGTTTCGGAAAACGCCCTCATGCGATGGCGGCTTTCTGCGCTGCGACCAGTTCACTGACGCCTTTTTCGGCAAGGTCCATCAGGGTGTTCATTTCCGCGCGGGAAAAAGTGGCGCCTTCCGCACTCATCTGCACCTCGACCAGCCGACCAGACCCCAGCAGAATGAAGTTCCCGTCAACGCCTGCGCTGCTGTCTTCGGCATAATCCAGATCCAGCACGGGCTGGCCTGCATAGATGCCGCAACTGACAGCGGCCAGATGGTCCGTAATGGGGTCTGACACAACATCGCCTGCTTTCAACAGCTTGTTTACCGCCAGCCGCAGGGCGACCCAGCCGCCAGTGATGGCCGCGCAGCGCGTGCCGCCATCGGCCTGAATGACATCGCAATCAACAGTGATCTGGCGTTCACCCAGCGCGGAACGGTCCACACAGGCGCGCAAGGATCGCCCGATAAGGCGTTGAATTTCAACAGTTCTTCCTTGTTGCTTGCCAGATGCGGATTCGCGGCGCATGCGGGTATTCGTGGACCGCGGCAGCATGCCGTATTCTGCCGTCACCCAACCCAGACCCGTGTTGCGCAAAAAGGGCGGTGTGCGATCTTCCAGGGATGCGGTGCAAATTACCTTGGTGTCGCCAATTGTGATCAGGCATGACCCTTCGGCGTGTTTGGTAACATTGGGTTCGATTGAAATTTCGCGCAAAGTGTCTAAGTCACGTCCAGAGGGGCGCATGGCGGTGTCCTTTCCTGTTTCACGTCACGCATACAAGGACGCATAGCCCGTGTGCAAGCCTGATACCCCTTGAATTATGCGCTGTTTTCAAGTCGATTTATGCTGTCCTTAACCTGTATCCGCCATAAGGTGGCCTATGCCTGAAACCCGAAACGCTGCTGAACTTCTGTCAGAAATGAATGACCGCTCTCGAGAGGTGTTTCGCAGGGTGGTGGAATCCTATCTGGGGACGGGGGCGCCGGTCGGTTCGCGCAGCCTGACCCGCGACATGAGCGAGAAAGTGTCCGCCGCAACAGTGCGCAATGTCATGCAGGATCTGGAATATCTGGGGTTGTTGGGCAGTCCGCATGTGTCAGCCGGGCGGGTGCCCACAAATCTGGGCTTGCGGTTGTTTGTCGATTCGCTGCTGGAAGTGGCCCCGCTGGACAATGCCGACCGCGCGAAACTTGACAGCACCATGGGCAGCAATGAACGCGACGTCGGCAGTTTGCTGGATGCAGTGGGCGGCGCGCTAAGCGGGGTGACGCAGGGCGCGTCATTGGTGTTGTCGCCCAAACATGAAGCGGCGCTGCGCCATATCGAATTTGTCAGCCTTGCGCCTGACCGGGCCCTGGTTGTGCTGGTTTTCGTGGATGGTCATGTTGAAAACCGCGTGTTCACCCCGCCGCGCGGCCTGACGCCTTCCTCCTTGAGGGAGGCTGCAAATTACCTGAATTCCATGGTGGACGGGGCCAGCGTGCCGCAGCTGTTGGCGCGGTTTCGCCGTGAAATCAGCCGCAACCGGCGGGAAATTGACGGGCTTGCCGCCAGTCTGGTGGAACAGGGTCTGGCAGTGTGGGAAAATGAGGGGGAGCCGCAAGAACGCCTGATCGTGCGCGGGCGCGCGAATCTGCTTGACGACGGGGCCGGCACTGAAGATATCGACCGCATTCGGACCCTGTTCGATGATCTGGAGCGCAAGCGCGATATTGCGGAGTTTCTGGAACTGACAGAACAGGGCGAAGGCGTGCGCATTTTTATCGGGGCAGAAAACAGACTTTTTTCGCTGACGGGTTCAAGTCTGGTCGTTTCCCCTTATATGAACGCAGAACGCAAGATTATCGGCGCTGTCGGCGTGATTGGCCCAACACGGCTGAATTACGGGCGGATTGTGCCGATTGTGGATTATACTGCGCAGCTTGTCGGGCGGATACTGTCCGACCGGCAGGCAGAGTGAAGGAAAGAAAAAGATGGCCGAGCCGAAACCGACACTGCATCCGGAAACCGAAGCGGAATTTTCACAAGATCAAGCCGCAGCATATGCGGCCGATACCTCGCAGGAGGAGGACCCCTATCTGGCGCTTGAAGCAGAGCTGGAAAAACTGCGCACCGAACGCGATGAAATGCGCGACCGTATGATGCGCGCCCTGGCAGAGGCCGAGAACAGCCGCAAACGCGCCGAAAAAGACCGCCGCGATGCGCAGCTTTATGGCGGGTCCAAAATCGCGCGCGACATTCTGCCGGTTTATGACAACCTGGCGCGTGCGTTGAATGCGGTTACAGATGAGACACGCAGCGCGGCTGGGGGGTTGGTCGAAGGGGTTGAACTGACGCTGCGCGAATTGACCAATGTGATGCAAAAGCATGGTGTGGAACGTATAAGCCCCGAAGTGGGGGACATGTTCGACCCGCATCAGCATCAGGCGATGTTTGAAGCGCCCGTGCCGGATTTCAAGGCAGGCCAGATCATTCAGGTCATGGCGGACGGGTTCAAACTGTATGAACAATTGCTGCGCCCCGCCCATGTAGGCGTGTCGTCAACGCCAGCGGGGTAGGGGGGCATACTGCCCCT